>JBDNHN010000559.1:0-3324 GCA_041688725.1 Gillisia sp. | reverse complement strand
TAGGTTGCTAAAAGTATGCCATTAAATTGAAACTCGACTTAGGCTAATTTCATAAACACTAATAATATTCAGCATTACTTTTTCTGAACTGGATAAAGAGGAATGATTCACGGTATCTTCCACTTTTATTTTTTTGAAATAGAATTGAATCTTACCGTTTTTATAGTTTTCTACCATCAAAGTATGCACTAATAACTTCTACAAACAAACATGGTATTTCCTAGGCGCTCTCGGCTGCATAATCTATAGCTTTAAGAATAGCTTTGGAATTTTCAACTTCTTATAATCAATTTCATGCAAGGTTTCTAAAAATATTTTTGATCCTGCCCAAGTTCTAAAATCTTTGACAGTAAAACTAGAGCCACTTTACTCCTGTATGTATATTCTAATCATAGAGCTATCTAAAATTTTTTTCTGCCCTTTATGGTTGCTGCATATATATTAAAATTAAAATATTCAATATCTTTAACAAAATAGGTGATATGCTTTTTGTCCCATTCTATGGTATACTTAATCCACGTTCAGGGCCCGGTAAATTATAATTTTTGGGTTGGGCTCTTGGAAATTGCTATAAAAGTCACTTTCAATTTAGGAAGCGGGTAATTAGCCTGAAATGAAGGAATACTTCAGGGTGAAAAATTGAAGGAATGGAGGATTCTGTAAAAATGCCTGATTAGCCAGATACCAGGAATTAGTTCAGTATATTCAGTAAAAAACGGTTTAAAAACTCCTTGTAAAGAGTAGTTTTTAAACCGTTCTAAAAATTTAAATTCAATATAATTTAATCAAAATAGCTGAAGGTATCCCCTTCTTTAATTTGGAGTAAACTCTCGTAAATTAACCTGATCACATTTTCCACATCTGTTTTGTGAACCATTTCTACAGTGGTGTGCATATAGCGGAGCGGTAAGGAAATAAGTGCAGATGCTACCCCGCCGTTGCTGTAGGCAAACGCATCGGTATCGGTTCCTGTCATGCTGGAGGAAGCGTTACGCTGAAAAGGGATCTCTTTTTTTTCTGCGGTTTCAATCAATAACTCACGCAATTTATTTTGTACTGATGGAGCATAGGAAATCACCGGACCTGCCCCAATTTTTGCATAACCGTTGGTTATTTTGCTTATCATAGGTGTGGTGGTATCGTGGGTTACATCAGTAACAATTGCAACATCGGGTTTTATACGATGTGTGATCATTTGAGCCCCACGCAATCCTACTTCCTCTTGTACCGAATTGGTAATGTACAATCCAAAAGGCAGTTTTTTCTTGTTTTCCTTTAATAACCGGGCTACCTGGGCTATCATATATCCGCCCATTCTATTGTCGAGTCCGCGGCACACAAATTTGTTTTCATTTAAGATAAAAAATTCATCGGGATAGGTGATCACACAGCCCACATGCACTCCTAATTCATCCACTTCATCCTTTGAACTGCAGCCAAGATCAATACAAATATTGTCCAGTTTTGGCGGCTCTTCTTTATCTTTATTCCTGGTATGGATGGCGGGCCATCCAAATACTCCTTGAACAATTCCTTTTTTGGTGTGAATATTCACCCGTTTGGAGGCGGCTATTTGATGATCACTTCCTCCATTGCGTATAACATAGATCAATCCCTCATCTGTAATATAATTGACATACCACGAAATTTCATCAGCGTGGCCTTCAATTACAACTTTAAATTTCGCTTCAGGATTTATGACACCAACGGCAGTACCATAGGTATCGGTAATAAATTCATCTACATAAGGCTCGAGGTATTTCATCCATAATTTTTGACCCTCCCATTCATAGCCTGTAGGTGAAGCATTATTGAGGTATTTTTCTAAAAATTTAACCGATTTTTCATCGAGTATTTCCAACTGTTTCATATATAAATATTTATTGTTTTTTATTGATCCCCCGACAGCTGTCGGGGCGAATTCTCATAAATCTACGCTTGCAGGCAGGTTCATATGTTTGTATTTTTGTTTCGTTTTGCTCATTTCATATAATATTATTTTGCACGAATTTACTAAGAATTAAATGCAATTCAACCGATAATTCGTAAATTTGGAACGGTTTTGGTTTATATTTAAAGTGTAATTTTAAAATGTTTTTGCTTTGAAGCTACTTGCTACATTTTTATTGTTTTTTGTCCTTTTCACTGCTTCGGCCCAAAATACAGTGGCTGTCGAAGATACACTTGAAAAGGAATACTTTATTGTTGTGGGGGATTCAATCTTCCGGGAAAGTATCGATTTGGAGGAAGTAATTATTTTAAACCGATTGAAATTCAAATCAGATCAGGATAGGAGAACTTATTTGATATTGAGAAGAAAAACCCGAAAAGTCTATCCTTACGCCAAACTTGCTTCAGAAAGGTTGATAGAGCTCAACTCCAGATTGGATCAGATCAAATCCAAACGTCAACAAAAAAAATATACTAAAATAGTACAGGATTATATAGAAGGAGAGTTCTCCGCCGAGTTGAAAAAGCTCACTCATACTGAAGGGCAAATCCTGGTAAAACTCGTTCATCGTCAAACTGGTACTACCACCTATAATTTGATCAAAAACCTGAAAAGCGGGTGGGGGGCTTTTTGGTATAATACCACCGCAAGTATTTTTGATATCTCGCTCAAAGAGGAATACAACCCTGAATCTAATAAAGAGGACTATTTAATAGAAGATATTTTGCAGCGATCCTTTCAGGCCAAAATCCTGGAGTCTCAACCAAGTCCATTAAAATTCAAGTTTTTGGAACTCACCAATAAATGGACGGCGATGAATATCCGGTAATTTATTAATCCTCCTTTTTTGGGCGTTCCCCTCCCTTCGGTCGGGTCGGGCTTTACGCTTGTAGTTTTAAAAATGAGTTTGTCATTTTTAAAAGCTATCGCTGCAATCCCTAACGCAAGTAGGTTCGGGGTTATTAAAAATAGCGGTGAGCCATTCCCCGTTTTTGTCATTCAGAACGAGTCATTTTTTAATGTTGATTTGTTTAATCAGCTCATCATTGCGAATGAAATGAAGCAATCTTTTTGTCATTATGAACGAGCTTTTGGGCGAGGAAGAATCCCTACAATTCAACAATTAACATTCCTTTAATCGTTAATTTGTTTAACCTTTTAGTTTGTCATCTGAACTAGCCAATACTCTTATCATGCCATTTTGAACCGCCTTTTGAATCTCAAGACCGGTTTATCCTCAGTATGCCGCAATTTTTTTGCGAGATAACTTCCCTAGTACCAAATTGTTAAGAATGTCTCAAAAAGAATATTAAAAAAAGCTTGTCAGAAATTAAAAAGAGGGTGTATATTTGCAGCCGCTTAGGGCGACACCG
>JBDNHN010000091.1:0-6126 GCA_041688725.1 Gillisia sp. | reverse complement strand
TTTTAAAAATATATAAATAAACATAGCTAATTTGTAAGAAACCGAACCTTCTGCATCTGTATTTTTTCTTTTAAATCTTGACTTATAAAATATTTAGAAGAACTAATTCTAAAGAAAGCCGAGAATTGGAACCTAGTGATATTCTTTATGGTTATGTTTTAGAGTAATGTAGAATTTTGGTGTTTTTAGATAGAACTTAATATACGATAAATGGATCTTTACAATATTTTGAACAATCTGGACAAGTACGAGAAGGTGTAGCTGGCCAGGTTGGGATGATAACTGTAAAAACCCTATTATAGATCCACTGGATGAATATGAACTTATTCTGGTTGAATCCAGAGACGGCTTTGGAAATTATCGTCTAAACCGATTAAAATACGGTATGACCCGGGGGAAATTACTCGAATAAATATCCCTTGCGCGTGCCTTTGTTGGAATAGTGGAAATATGGTAACTAAAACCTCTCTTTTAGCTAGAATTTATTTTCCCAACCGTCAGTTTAATTATAAGAGAAATATTTTACATCAAATATTGAAGAATATATCCAAAAATTCAGGCTTACGTTCTTAACATGTTTTTGATGTATTTTTTTTTTCAAACTTCTGAAACACAATAATATATCGTATCTTTCTGTCAGTTTCTTCTTACTCTTAATTAATTTTATGAGAGACAAGGAATAAAATTTCATTTGAACAATCTAATCTAATAACCATGAAGAAGAGTAAATTTTATTTTAATGAAATTGTGGGAGTTTTAATCCTGAATTTATTTCTCTTAGGGTGCAGCTCTACCGACGATTCCAGCGAACCCGAACCCGTTCCAGAAAGAACCAAAATAACAATGGAGATCCCTATTAATAGTGATGTTGATTGGAGTAACGTCGAATTGGTATGGAGTGAAGAATTTAATTCAACAATATTAGACGACATTTGGGTTTTTGAACCTAAAAATACGAACAATCTTGATATTGCAGACCAATTGCAAATTTACCGAGAAGAAAACGTGAGGGTGAGCGGGGGAACATTAAAGATTTATGCGAAAAAGGAAGCTGGGGTTTATACTTCTGCCCGATTAAGTGGTAAGTATGCCTTTAAATACGGCCGAATTGAAATTAGCGCAAAACTTCCCGAACAGGAAAAAAAAGGTATTTGGGCCCAACTGGCCCTAATTGGTGATAATGAAAATACAGTAGGATGGCCGCAATGCGGGGAAATTGATATCATGGAGTATTTAAGTTATAAACCGAATGAAACCGGTATTAACGTACATAGCAGTGCTAACAATTCTATGAACGGCACACTAATAAGTGCAAATAACGATATTGAATCCGCCGAAGAAGAATTTCACGCTTATGGCATATTATGGACAGATAAGTATATTAAGTTTTATATTGATGATCCCGCTAATATCATCTACACCTTAAACCGACCCTCCTCGCCTACTGAAGCAAACTGGCCATTCGATAAGCCCTTTTATCTTTTAACCGATATGGTAATAGGCGGCAAGTATGGAGGAGCCGAGGGAGTCGATGATTCCTTATTCCCCGCTATCATGGAAATAGATTACATACGTGTGTACCATACGGATTAGAATAAGGTAAAAACATCAGCACAAAACAATTATGTCCGTGAGATCTTAAAATTTGAGATTTTCACATATTTCATGGTTTTATATTCTAAAAACCAATGCCTTCAGTGGCAGAGCACTTGGTTTAGAGGTATCACTCCACCAACTGCATATCCACAGTTAAACTCTCTGTGCATAGCTTTGTTCAAAATTAAAACCATGAGCAAACAGGAAGAAATGTACCACATGGTAATGGAATACCAAAACAGTAGACTTTCGGCAAAAGAATTTAGCAAAGAAAGAGGAGTATGCCCATCCACTTTTAATTATTGGGTACAGAAAAAGGAACAGGAAGATCATCCGGGCGGTTTTGTGAAAATGGATACAGCATCTTCATCTTCAAATAATCCCCTGGAACTTATTTACCCTAATGGGGTCTGGCTTCAGATGAACTCATCTGACCTGCCGTTGATCACCAGGCTGCTTAAGCTTTACTAATGTTTTCCCTTGGTTCTTCCAATTCCTATCATTTTTACAGAAAATCCTGCGACATGAGAAAGTCCTTTAATGATCTCAGCGTATTGGTATGCAACGAACTCGGCAGGGAACCCACCAGTGGAGATGTCTTTATTTTCCTTAATCGCAACCGCACCCATTTGAAATTGCTGCACTGGGAACGGGGAGGCTTTGTTTTATACTATAAACGCCAGGAGAGAGGGAGTTTTACGCCCCCAGATTTGCAGGAAGGTCAGACCAGCTTCAGTTGGCCACAACTGGTGCTGATGATCGAAGGAATTACCGTGGAAAAAAGTGTTCAAAAGTTGCGGTATCAGAGATGAAGAAAGAGCTGTTTTTTCAGTAATAACAAGGGTTACCACTAGGTGGAGAAGATGATTTTTCGTATTTTCACACCATACAAAAAACCATGGAAAACTTTGCTAAAGATCAACTTTTGAGCCTACTTCAAAAGAAGGAAAAGGAGGTTGAAAAGGCACACTATAAAATCTCAGACCTGGAGTTTCAACTGGCCCAGTACAAGCGAATCGTTCACGGACAGAAAAGGGAACGCTTTGAAGGCAATAAGGATCAGATGAGCCTTCCCTTTGAAATGGAGGCTGATCAGGTTCAGAAGCTGGAGGAGGAAGTAAAAGAAAAGCTCACCTACGAGTGCCGTAAAAGGAACTCGGCACATAAAGGTCTGTTTGGACTTCAAAATCCGGCCGCATTGGTTTGTGTGGTGGGGGTTTTGGTAGAAGTTCCGGTGATGCTTTCGTTGGTTGCTTATGCCAATAAATATTGATTTGGGAAAGCCATTTTTAATCTGGAATTCGGTATCCCATTCTTTTTTGACCCTTTTCCGGAAGCTGACCTTATTATAATTATAGGGAAAATACCGGTTCCTATACGGACACCAAGCGAAAATTCTTCCATAAATTAAAATTAAAAAATCCCGTCAGGATTATCTGAACGGGATTTTAAAATTTAAGGAATCAGTTAAGAAAGTCACCTCGCAGATTTATATAAAAATGCGAATACATAAGTTAAAATTTTCCGAAAGGCTAATTTATTTTCGAAATTATTGAGTGATTAATATGCTTTTTCTTCTCCCTTAAGTGCGTTAAAAATAGTAGAATATATAATTTTAACATCCATCAGAAGGCACCATTTTTCTATATAGAAAACATCCATTCTCACCCTGTTGATAATATCTGTCTTTTTTATTATTTCTCCTCTGTATCCTTTTATTTGTGCCAATCCGGTAATTCCCGGTTTTACAAAATGCCGAACAAGGTACTTGTCCACGGAGGTTTCATATTGAAGGGTATGAGTTTCCATATGAGGCCTTGGACCAACCACACTCATATCCCCCAAGAAAACATTAAAAAACTGAGGAAGTTCATCAACACTTGTCTTCCTTAAAATCCTGCCTATTTTGGTAATTCTGCTATCGTTTTTCGTGCACATTGCTTTGTTTGCATCATCGTTAGTTGTCATTGTCCTGAATTTATAGCATCTAAAAACATTTTTATTATAACCATGTCGGAGTTGCTTGAAAAATAAAGGGCCTTTGGAATCAAACTTAAGGATAATAAACAATAATGGAGTTAACCAGGAAAGCAGTAAAATAATTACAAGTGCGGAAAATACAATATCGAATCCCCTTTTACCTACCCTTGCCAAATCGGAATCCAGGGGAGAATTTCTTAAATTTAGGACAGGGATTGGACCGAATAGCTCTATCCCCATAGCTCTGTTAAAAATTTCTTTGTTGTCAGGAATTATTTTTAACCTTTTAAGGTTATTATCGGCAAAATTTATCAGGTTTTTAATTTCCGATGAGGAAAGTTGTGAAGCCATACAATAAATTTCATCAATACCATTTTTAATAATGTATTGAAATGAATCTTCAATTTGCCCCAGGTATGATGTGCATTCCGACTTTTTATTATCAAAATAGCCCTTATATCTATACCCCAGTTCAGGAATATTAAACACATTTAGCATTTTTTCCAAATTTTTATCATTTCCCACAACAACAACATTCACAGAGTTACCCCCTTCTATCCTATATACCTTCGTGACCACATGAAATACCCATCTGCTGAAACTTATAGCAGAATATATTATAATAAGAACATATATCTGATTTTCAGGTGATAAATTGGAGATATCCTTAAACCCAAATAAGGCAAAATAAGAAAGACCAAAAATTAAATATTGGTAAAACAATTTGTTCAAGCTGGATCTAAACCTTTCATTTCTTCCGATAGGATAAAAGTTTAGACCATAAGAAATAAGCAACCATGACAAATTATAATAAACAATATTTGAAAAATCCAAATATGAAACCGGAGTTAAAAAATATAAAACAATGTTTATAATAGTTAGATGCCAAGCAATAGTTAACGGAATAATTAAAGACGACCTTTTCATTTTTCAAGAAATTAAAAATTATAAAAAAGAATGAAACTTGGGAAATACGAGTAGGGTCATAAAAAATTTTATATCTATAAATTGCGGGACAATCATTTAATAAAAATCCTGAAAACAGGTTTCTTATTCATTTATTAAAAATCCATATTTGTGCAATAATGGCTCATTAATACCTTTAATTTTACCTGTCCCAATACAAAAGAACAGGCAAAATTAAACCGGTTGTTTTTAAAGAATCCTGAGCGTACAATTAAGATTGAGGAGTTCGATCTTACTTAACTTAAGAAACGCTAATCGTCTATTGTGATTTTTTGGATGCAGTACTACCTGTTAAGAAGGAGCCTAAAAGTCTGAATTCCTTTCTGGCTTTCCAGACGCAATAGATACAAACCATTTGCTAATTGGGATATATCGAACTCCTGAGTATATTGAACTCCTGCCTCTGCCCTCCTCTAAATCAGTAAATAGGAAACCACAAAAGTTAATTGGTTAAGAAAACTATTTACTGGAACAAATAACTACAATCTGTATAGGATGTTTTAATTCAGATTAACCTTTCTAATTCTTTTTAATAATTCTTAAAGAAAGATTATTGGGAATACTTGTTTCTAGTTTAACCAGGTAAACCCCATCCGGTAATCCCAGCAAATTTATTTTATAAAGTCCATCATTTAAATAACTTTCTTTTCCAACAAAATATTTAACCAAACGCCCACTTAAATCATATAGATAAATTTCGTGGACTTCAATTGTGGGATCTGAAATCTTTAAAAAACTTTTTAAACTGGAAGGATTAGGAAAAATCTGCACATCGAAATCTGAAGACTTATAAATATTTTCTTCTCGTTGTAAATTGGACTTTATTGCCTTGCTTGTTGCTATAGTACCTTTCGACTGATCCAAAATACTTTCCAATAAAATTGAAACTTGATTGGCTGCGCCATAATTAATAGTAAGAGTGGCCGTCTCACCTGATGTTGCCCCACTGTACGAAACTAAAACAGTATGGGAACTATTAGGTTTTAATAAGCTATTAGATATTTCTCCTGAAGCAATAGAAAAATTATCCATGTTAGGCCCAGACAATTCCATAGATGTAATATATACTCCCACATTTCCATTTATTGTCTGAAGAATTATATCTTTTTGAAACGCATCACTTATTTTTAGTACACTTTCGGGAGCAGATAAAGAACTTGCGTTGCTTGGTATACCTATTGGAGCATCCTCGCCGTAATATTCTAAATTCTTTTGGTTACCACTAGCCAGATTTGGCGAGCCTCCTAGAATAAAAATCCCATTCCCAGACACCAATGCCTGAGTACCATGTCTTGCACTGTTTAGATCTGCAATCCTAACCCAATTCCCTGTACTAGGATCAAATTCTTCGGTAATTTTAACGGCATCAGTGGTACTTACCCCATAAATCAATTCATCTTGTACTTCTCCTCCAATAACTATTAGTTTATCATTAAAATTAACAACCGCTGGGGCACCTCGCGGTGAGGGTAAGTTACTAGCACTTGGGAGTGTAGTCCAACTCTTTAAGGAGAGGTCATATACATCTACTTCCGAAATCACAGGTTTAAAGGTCCCACCAAGTCCTCCAGACAAACGTCCTCC
>JBDNHN010000090.1:0-5359 GCA_041688725.1 Gillisia sp. | reverse complement strand
GGAATGAGCATTAAGAAAGCTTATAATGAAATAATTAAAAATAACACTGGTAAAACTGTAATTGTCGCGGTAATAGATAGCGGAATTGATATTACTCACGAAGATCTGGATGGAGTAATCTGGAAGAATCCCGGCGAAATACCTAATAACGGAAAAGATGATGATAATAATGGTTTTATAGACGATGTACATGGTTGGAATTTTCTGGGTGATGCAGTGAAGGAGAATATGGAGTATACGCGTATTTACAAGAAATTAAAGCCAAAATTTGAAGGCAAACCTGCCAGTTCCATAAGCACTGCAGACAGGGACGATTATGCTCTCTACCAAGGTGCTAAAGCTGAATACGACAAGGAATACGATGAAACAATTCAAAATAAAAATCAATACACTCAAATAAGACTACAAATTGTTATCGCACACACGGCGGTTTCTTCAAAACTTGGAAAAGAAGATTATACCAAGAAGGAATTGGAGAATATGCCTGCAGACACAGGCCAAATGATGAGATATAAGGGAATGTTGATGCAAATCCAGGACAATGTGAATGAAAATATTCCTGAAGCTTTAAAAGAACTGGAAGAAGCGATCACTCATTTTTCAGAAAGGTTAGACTCACATTTCAATCTGCAACTGGACGGAAGAGCTTTAGTTGGTGATAATCCTTATGATATTACCGATACCGAATATGGGAACAATAATGTTACCGGCCCAACCAAAGATAAGAAAGACATAAAGCACGGCACCCATGTTGCCGGTATTATTGCTGCAGAGCGAAATAACAGCAAGGGAATTGATGGAGTTGCCAATAATGTCAAAATCATGGTGCTGCGTGCAGTACCGGATGGAGACGAATATGATAAGGATGTAGCTCTCTCCATAAGATATGCTGTAGACAATGGAGCTTCTGTTATCAACACCAGTTTTGGAAAATACTTTTCAACAAATCCTGAGTGGGTCATTGACGCCATTAAATATGCCGATAAAAACGATGTGTTAATTGTGAATGCGGCAGGAAATGAAGGAATAGACATGGACAATATTAATATTTATCCAAACGATCAGTTTCCCTCAACACCAACAGAAATAGTCCATAATTTTCTTTCAGTGGGAGCTGTAACCTATAATTACGGATCAGGACTGGTAGCAGAATTTTCTAATTACGGAAAAAAGACAGTAGATGTATTTGCCCCAGGGACAAAAATTTGGTCCACTACACCCAATAACAAATATGAGTATTTACAGGGAACTTCAATGGCAGCTCCGGCAGTCACAGGAGTAGCGGCAATTATCAGATCCTATTATCCAAAACTGTCTGCTGCACAAGTAAAAGAAATAATAATGAATAGCGGGTTGCAAAGCAGCGCTACAGTTCAGGTGGGGGAACTAAAAAGCAATAAGAAATTTTCAGAAATATCCACCTCCGGAAAAATGGTCAACCTCTACAATGCATTAATTTTAGCCGACAAAGTTTCAAAACAATAAATTATGAAGAGCATATTTTTAGCGCTTACAATTCTAACAACTACCTGGGCAACTGCTCAAAACAACACCTCTTATTGGCAACAAAAAGTTGATTATAAGATGGATGTTGATATGGATGTAAAGAATTATCAATACACGGGTAATCAGGAATTGGTTTATACTAATAATTCTCCGGATACTCTGAACCGCGTTTTTTATCATCTGTTTTTTAATGCTTTTCAACCCGGAAGTGAGATGGATGTGAGGTCCCTGACCATTCCGGATCCGGATCCAAGAGTAGGAGACAGGATTTCAAAATTATCCCAGCAAGAACAAGGTTTTTTAAAGGTGAAATACCTGACCCAAAATGGCGTAAAATTAAATTTTAAAGAAGTAGGTACCATCCTGGAAGTTGAACTTGGCAAACCTATCTTACCGGGTGAAAAAACAACTTTTAAAATGGATTTTAAGGGACAGGTTCCTTTGCAAATCAGACGTTCCGGAAGGAATAATGAAGAAGGGGTTGCGCTATCGATGACTCAATGGTATCCTAAAATAGCAGAATACGATTTTGAAGGATGGCACGCGGATCCGTATATAGGCAGGGAATTTCATGGAGTTTGGGGAAATTTTGATGTAAAAATAAACATCGATAAAAATTTTATGATCGGAGGGACCGGCTATTTGCAAAATCCGCAGGAGATAGGCTACGGTTATGAAAAAGAAGGAACAAAGGTCAATAGAAAAAAGGGAGATAAAATAATCTGGCATTTCCTAGCCCCGCAAGTACATGATTTTGCCTGGGTCGCCGATCCTGATTTTAAACACGATAAAATCACTGCCGCAGATGGCACAGATCTTCATTTTTTCTATAAAAACGATCCGAAATTAATAGAAAACTGGAAGAAATTTCAGCCAAAAGTTGAAGAATTGTTGTTGTATTTCAATGAACATATTGGTCCTTATCCATGGGAGCAGTATTCGGTTATACAGGGAGGTGACGGCGGTATGGAATACGCCATGTCTACTTTGATCAACGGAAAACGCTCTTTCGGAAGTTTGGTAGGGGTGACTGCGCATGAAATGGCACATGCCTGGTTTCAGCATTTATTGGCTACCAATGAAAGCAAGCACGAATGGATGGACGAAGGTTTTACTTCCTATATTTCAACCCTTGCGGAAAATGAAGTTATGGGTAAAAAGGCAGAAAAGCCTTTTGAAAGAACTTACTTAGGTTACCTAAGGCTGGCTAAAAGTGGGGTAGAGCAACCGCAAACCACACATGCCGACAGGTATAAATTAAATGCCGCTTATGGAGCTGCCGCTTATTCTAAGGGTTCTGTATTTTTATCGCAATTAGGATATATCATCGGACAGGAAAACCTTCAAAAAACCCTTCATAGATATTATGATGAATGGAAATTTAAACATCCCACCCCAAATGATTTTAAAAGAGTTGCCGAGAAAGTCTCCGGAGCAGAATTGGATTGGTATTTAACCGATTGGACTCAAACTACCAATACCATAGATTACGGGATAAAAGAAGTTGCCGAAAAAGGGGGGGGGACAAATGTAACCCTGGAAAGAATCGGATTAATGCCAATGCCATTAGATCTAAAAGTGGTTTATACCGATGGTACAGAGGAACTTATTTACATTCCATTACAAATGATGCGATGGGAGAAACCGGCTGAAGGAACTTCTTCCAGAATCATGGCTAAAGATTGGGCCTGGGCTTATCCAAATTATGATCTAACCCTAAATAGACCAAAAGCTGAGATTAGTAAAATTGTAATAGATGAGTCTGGTTTAATGGCAGATATCAACCGTGAAAACAATGTTTATAATCAAATAGAAAAGTTACATTAAAACTGATAATTTGAAGTATTATATATGTATCAGCAAAAAGAAAGTTCCGCTTTAGGAAATCCGGAAGCGGATTTTTTTAATTTAGCTGTTTTTAATTCGTTAACGATGAATGAAAAGTTTCCTTATTCAGAAAAACTGAAAGGCAAAATATTGATAGACCGCTTATTTTCAGAAGGAAAATCCATCAAAAATTTCCCTCTGAAACTCGTTTATACCCCAATTAACAAAACTTCTATCACAACTAATAAAACCGGGGTTTCTGTTCCAAAAAGAAATTTTAAAAAGGCTGTTGATCGCAATCACTTAAAACGTTTGATGCGGGAAGCTTTTAGAAAAAATAAGTATCTTGTAGATAGCAACTTACAAAAAAAGTATGCGTTTATGTTTATATATACCGCGAACAAAAGATTTGATTATCATCAAATTACCGCGAGTTTAATTCATATTTTGAATAAATTAATAGAAAGGGAATCTTCTCATGAAAACTCCAATAATTAAACGAATTTCAGTTGTTATATTGGCCTTAGGCTTGCTCATAGGCACCTCGGCATTTAAATCTGATTTTTTTGAAATTGCTAAACAAATAGAAATATTCACCACGCTGTTTAAGGAACTCAACATGAACTATGTTGATGAAACAAATCCGGCAGAGCTGATGGATACGGCTATCAAGGCCATGCTTGCCGATTTGGATCCGTATACCAATTATTGGAACGAACAAGATGTGGAAGCGGCCAGAATGAATACCGCCGGAGAATACCAGGGAATAGGCGCCCTTGTTAATATCCGGGACAACAAATTTACGATCCTGGAAACATTTAAGGGATTTCCTGCAGACAAAGCTGGTTTAAAGCCCGGAGATGAAATTATTAAAATTGGGGAAATACTTGTTGCCGATTTTAAAGAAGAGGCGGGAGAACTGCTTAACGGTGCCCCAAATTCACAAATAACCATCACCTTCCTGCGACAGGGAAAAACCCAAACTACCACAATTATAAGGGGTACAGTGGCTCTTAAGGCTGTTCCTTTTTATAAACTTCTGGAAGACAACACAGGTTATATAGTACTTTCCCGCTTCAATGAAAATGCATCTAAGGAAACCATAAGTGCGCTAAAGGAATTGGAAATCCAGGGAGCCGATAAAATAATTTTGGATTTACGGGGAAATCCCGGTGGATTATTGAATGAAGCAATTCTTGTGAGCAATATATTCTTAAATAAAGGTCAGTTGATTACCTCTACAAAATCGGTGATAGAAAAATACAATCAACAATATTTTACCCCTAAAGAACCAATTAATACTACAATTCCCTTGGTTGTCCTTATGAATGGGCACAGTGCATCCGCCAGTGAAATAGTGGCTGGTGCGATTCAGGATCTGGATCGTGGCGTTGTGGTTGGCGCAAGGAGTTTTGGAAAAGGTTTAGTTCAGCGCCCAAAAGAATTGGCTTACGGCACCCAGTTAAAACTGACAATTTCGCGCTATTATACTCCAAGTGGACGCTGTATTCAGGCGCTTAATTACAGGGAACGTGATAAGGAGGGAAATGCCATTCGTACAAAAACTGAAGATTACAAAGAATTTAAAACCAGAAACGGACGCAGTGTTTTTGATGGGGGTGGAATTTTGCCCGATGTGGGTTTGAAAACTTCAGAATTCAGCACTACAACCAATGCCCTGCTTGCCGGAAATGCTATCTTTAACTTTGCAACTGAATATTATTATTCGCACAAATTAGAAAGTCCGGAAATTTTTGAGTTTACCGATAAGGATTTCAACAATTTCAAAAATTTTCTCAATAAAACAGATTTTAGCTATCAAACACGTACCGAAATAGAACTTAACGAGGCCATGGCAATTGCTAAATTGGAAGGTTTTGAAGGTAATATTATTCAGAATTACAAAACCATCCTGAATGAAATTGAAGTTGCCAAAAAAGAAGCGATGGAAGAGAAAAAAACTGAAATTTCCAGCTTGTTGACAGATGAGATAATTAAAAGATATTTTTACAAGGAAGGCTTATAT
>JBDNHN010000558.1:0-5380 GCA_041688725.1 Gillisia sp. | reverse complement strand
CTTTCAAACCACTCCTGTTTTAATGACAGCATCTTCAAAAGAAGCAGAGGAACACGCCAGGAAAAACAACTTCATTTAACTTTTACTGTCAATATCGGTTTTCCCTGGCATCGTGCCAAAAACCATATCCCAGAATGGAGATGAAACCCCAAATGCCCGGTCGGGCTCTCTATAATGATGTATACTGTGGTGATGCCATAATGTTTTCAGGAAATTTCCGGGAACCTTGAGCGCGTGAATGGAATAATGTATTGCTAAATAAACGGTATAACCCATTAAAAATCCGGCCAAAAATCCGAAGGAATAATCGCCCATCAGGCTGCGGAATATTATAAAGAACAGCGTTGCCAGAATTAGGCTCAATAAGGGTGGCATTGCAAGCCTGGATTTGTCTTTAGGATAATCGTGGTGCACACCGTGCATTGTGTACACAAACTTTTCGCGTTGTGGGCTTGTTGCCGGCAAATGAAATAAATACCGATGAATCAAATATTCGAACAGAGTAAATAAAAGAAATCCGCCTCCAAAAAGAAGGATTATATCTGGGATTTGGAACCCCTTTTCTATTATGCCGTAATAGATTAAAATCACCGAAATCACCGAAAATAAAATTAACGGAAAAGCGATGTGCGTTCTGGTTAACTTTTCCAAATGGGGGTTTTTCATCAAAGTCGCAGAACCCTTGTGTTTTGGTCTTCTGGGTGCTGTCTTCATAACAAAAAAAATTAAAATAACCCGTGTAACTCTGCGTCAATTTTGGTTATAATATTTCCTAAATCTTCCTGATTGTCCACAAAATTTGTAACATCTACATCAATTATCAACAAATTGCTTTTGTCATAAGTGTGTATCCAGGCCTCATAGCGTTCGTTTAGTCTACTAAGATAATCAATTGAAATTGTATTTTCATATTCCCTACCCCTTTTATGGATCTGGGAAACAAGGTTTGGAATACTGCTTCTAAGGTAAATTAATAAATCGGGACCCTTAACCACACTTTCCATCAAATCAAATAAGGACCTGTAATTTTCAAAATCCCGGTTAGCCATAAGTCCCATTGCATGAAGGTTTGGCGCAAAAATATAAGCATCCTCATAAATGGTGCGATCCTGGATGATTTTTTTACCGCTTTCACGAATTTGCAGGATCTGGCGGAAACGGCTATTCAAAAAATAAATTTGAAGATTAAAGGACCATCGCTCCATTTTATTGTAAAAATCTTCCAGATAAGGATTCTCCACAACATCTTCATAGTGAGGTTCCCATTTATAATGTTTTGCTAATAATTTAGTAAGCGTGGTTTTACCCGCGCCAATATTTCCTGCAATAGCTACATACATACTTTAATGATTTTTGGCTGGTTATTTTGAGAAAATGAAATTGATTCAATGCCGATAAAGATACAAGTTTTCAGGTAAAAAATCCCTTCTGCCAATTATTTCGGGTATTTAAAAAATGCCGAATTAAATATCTAAACATTCCGGGTTAAAAGTTCTTAAAGTTATATTTTAGTATTCTGTTATGACTTAAATTTTGTGCTGTCTAGAAATTAATCTATGAATAAAATAATCTGCCTTTTTAGCTTCCTTCCGATATTGATGGCTTGCAGTAATGATGACCCCGGAGATGTGGTTTTTTCTGCGGATGTTTTAAATGTACAGGGAACCAGGTATTCCGAAAGCAGCAATAGTTTTGAGGTTACTTATTCAAATTTTATTGAGGCCTTAAATGCTAACCAGGCTATAAGTATTATTGCAGAAGTAGATCACGCCGCGAATGCACGTGCTGTGGGAAGGGTTTTAAATCCAACTAAAATTGTATTTTTTGCAAATCCAAATCTGGGGACTCCACTGCTTCAAAAAAACCAGTTGGTCGGTTTGGACCTGCCTCAAAAAGTCCTGTTTTTTGAAAATAACGACGCTTTGGTTTTTGCGATGTACAACTCTGTGGCTTACCTGGAGTCGCGATACCAACTTCAGGATACTACAACTTTAGGACAGGTTTCCGGGGCACTGGAAAATTTAACCACTACAGCCACAACTTCAGAGGTGCAGAGGGCCGCAAATTTAATTGTTGAAATAGGGGAAGGAATTATCACCGTTGAAAGCAGCCAAAATTTTGAGCAAACCTACTCCAGTCTTGAAATCGCCATTTCTTCAGACGAAAATCTTGATATCTTTGTGCAGTTCGACCATCAGGCTAATGCCTCAAGTGTGGGGATGGAGCTAAGACCAACAAAGCTGATCATCTTCGGCAATCCTAATCTGGAAACCCCATTAATGCAAAATTCACAATCTACCGGGTTAGATCTGCCCCAAAAAATGTTGGTTTGGGAAGATCAGAACGGAATTGTAAAAATTTCCTATAACGATCCGCTTTATTTGCAACAAAGGCATGGAATTTCCGGAAATGATTCTCAGGTTCAACAATTAGCAACAATCTCAGAGAATCTGGCGAAGGCTGCAGCGGGAATTTAAGATAATTATGAAAAAAAATCAAATTTTAACAATCAAAGAAAATATAAGTTAAAATAATTTTATAATATTGCAGAGTTCAATTTAAGAACACATACTTTTTTTAAAAGAAAATGCAAAACAAGGCTAATATATTAAACGTTTTTTCAGGACTTTTTGTTCTGAGGAATGTTAATGTCATTATGCCAAACCGCCCGGTTACTTCACGCCGCCCTTAGGGGTGCTTCACTATTCTGGAGTTAGGTGTGTCCAACTCCCCCTTTAAGAAAATCATCTTTTTTATTATCAATTTAAATTATAGACAACATGCAAGTAGTTATTGCCAACAACTCGCATATTCAATATGCACAAATTATTTGTGACACTATTGAAGAATCTGCAAAACAGCGCGGAACAGGAATTGCCAAGCGTACACCGGAATATATCATCACCAAAATTCAAAATGGGAATGCCATTATTGCCTTAGAGGGCGATAAGTTTGCGGGATTTTGCTATATAGAAAATTGGGGACACGGTAAATATGTAGCCAACTCAGGTTTAATTGTTGTTCCGGACTTCAGGGGACAGGGACTTGCAACAGCTATAAAGAGTAAGACATTTGAATACAGCAGGGAGAAATTTCCCGAAGCCAAAATCTTTGGGATCACAACCGGGTTGGCGGTTATGAAAATAAATTACGATTTAGGCTATGAACCGGTCCCTTTTTCTGAACTTACAGATGACCCTGCGTTTTGGTCAGGCTGCCAAACCTGCAAAAATTATGATATTTTAACCCGTACCGACAGAAAAATGTGCCTTTGCACCGGAATGCTTTATGCTCCGGCGGTAAAAGAAAAAGCCAAACCACACAAACACGAATACAGCGGAAAGGTTTTTAAACGACTTAAAAGTATAAAAGAATCCCTTTTCTTAAAAAAAGACAAACAAAAATGAAAAAATTAGTTTTAGCCTACAGCGGTGGATTAGATACTTCCTATTGCACCAAATATTTATCGGCCGAAGAAGGATTTGAAGTCCATGCGGTAAGTGTAAATACCGGTGGATTTACCAAAAATGAAATTAAAGAAATTGAAGATAAAGCTTTGCTCCTGGGAGCAGCTTCCTATCATTCTATTGACGCGGTACAGACCTTTTACGATACGGTTGTGAAGTATCTCATCTTTGGAGATGTTTTAAAAAATAATACCTATCCACTTTCCGTGAGTGCCGAAAGAATTGTACAGGCATTGGAAATCGTTAAATACGCAAAAAAAGTCGGGGCAAAATATATTGCACATGGCAGCACCGGAGCCGGAAACGATCAGGTGCGTTTTGATATGATCTTCCAGGTGCTGGCACCGGAAATTGAAATTGTCACCCCTATTCGGGATAATAAATTGGCAAGACAAGAAGAAATTGAATATTTAAAAGGTAAAGGTGTTAATCTTGAATGGGCCAAAGCCAAATACTCCGTCAACAAAGGACTCTGGGGAACCAGCGTAGGCGGGGAAGAAACATTGACTTCCCAACTTCCCTTGCCGGATGAGGCTTACCCGAGCAAACTCAAGAATTTGGCAACTCAAAAAGTAAAACTGACTTTTGAAAAAGGAGAATTGGTTGCAATAGATGGCAAAAAGGAAAAGCCTGTTGATAATATTGAAAAACTTGAAGAAATAGGCTCCCAATACGCCATTGGAAGAGATATTCACGTGGGGGATACCATTATTGGAATCAAAGGCCGGGTTGGGTTTGAAGCTGCTGCGCCGCTAATCATCATCAAAGCACATCATACTCTTGAAAAACATGTGCTTACCAAATGGCAATTGCACCATAAGGACTATTTGGCCAACTGGTATGGAATGCTGCTTCACGAGGGGAATTATCTGGATGAAGTGATGCGGAACATAGAAGCATTTTTAACAGATTCCCAAAAAAATGTTACGGGAGATGTTTGGGTGAGTTTAAATCCGTACAGATTTGCTGTTGACGGAATAAAATCCAAACACGATTTGATGAATGCCGAGTTTGGAACCTATGGGGAAGTCAATAAAGCCTGGACTGCAGATGATGCCAAAGGCTTTATTAAAATTTCATCCAATGCCACAAAAATTCACCAATCTGTAAACAAAAAATAAAATGATCAGAGTTGGAATTATAGGGGGATCGGGTTACACGGGCGGGGAACTTATCAGGATTTTGCTAAACCACCAAAAAGCCGAAATAGACTTTGTGTATAGCACTACCAAAGCCGGGAAACCGGTAAGCGATGCACACGAAGATCTGCTGGGAGTCACCGGCCTGAGGTTTTCCGGGGAAATAAATGCAGATGTCGATGTGCTTTTTTTATGTCTGGGACACGGAAATTCAACCTCCTTTTTAAATGAAAATCAATTTTCGGACAAGACGAAGATTATTGATCTAAGCAATGATTTCAGACTTTCAGAAGATTCAAATTTCAATGGAAAAGAATTTGTTTATGGCTTGCCTGAATTATACAAATCAAAAATTCAAGAGGCGCAATTCATCGCGAATCCAGGTTGTTTTGCCACTGCCATTCAGTTGGCATTATTGCCTCTGGCCGAGGGAAAACACCTTCAGCATGAGGTGCATATAAACGCCACAACTGGCAGTACCGGAGTAGGCGTAGGATTAAATGACAAAGCGCATTTCAGTTGGAGAAACAACAACATTTCCTGGTATAAACCTTTTATCCATCAGCATTTGGGGGAAATAGGGGAGAGCCTGGAATCCCTTCAGCACAGTAAAACCAATATTTTTCTGCTTCCGCAGCGGGGAAATTTTACCAGGGGAATTTTTTCCACAAGCTATACCAGGTTTGACGGAAGTCTGGAAGATGCCAAAAAATTGTACAAGTCTTTTTATGCTGAAACTCCATTTACACAGGTTTCAGAGAACGAGATCCACTT
>JBDNHN010000557.1:0-4359 GCA_041688725.1 Gillisia sp. | reverse complement strand
TACTCTTAGTTACGTTCATTCATTTCACAGAAAGTTTTTATCGTAAAAGTTTCAATCGGTTAAATAGAATTTGCGTCACCCAGTTTTAAATTTATCAAATTTCAAAATTATATCAAAAGGTCTCATAGGTTTTAAATACCTGTGAGACCTGATCTATAAAAACAAACCTGATGGTTTGCTAACGGTTTCTCTTTCTGTTTTTGATATAATCTTCAACAGCTTCTTTTGTTGTGAGCCAGTTCCGGCCTTCTTTGTAAGCATCTATTTTACCTTGTCTGGCTAACAAACTGATATATTCCTGCCCGTAAGGCAATTCTTCTTCTTCCACAAGTCTTGAAATCTCGGTGTAACCAAGATCACTATCCGGGAGTGCCTGAAGATAAATGTTTAAGGTTCTCTCTAATGCTTGTGACATCAACAATGTTAATTTTGAATAATTGCCTTTATTGGCAGAGTTTAAAGCATCATAATATTTTTTTCTATCATTTTTTAAAATGATAGCCGGCGGAAAACCACTTCTCATAAGTAATAAATTCATGGCCAAACGAACAGTTCTTCCATTCCCGTCAAAAAATGGATGAATCCAGACAAACTTATGGTGGAAAACTGTAGCCAATTCAATATCATTAAGTTCTAAAGTGTTTGTGTTTACAAATTGAATTAATTCATCTAATAAACCTGAAACTTTTTGAGCATTTGGAGGCAGGAAATTTGCCCCGGCAATACGCACCCCGGCATTTCTTAATCTTCCTGCAAAATCGTCTTCAACACTTCTTAAAACCAACTCATGCAGTGATAGAATATCTTTACTACTTAGCAAATGATTTTCATCTATAAGTTTATATAAAAAATTTAAAGCCGTCTCATGGTTTTTAGCTTCAAAATGTTCCCGAAGCGATTTTCCTTTTATGGTGATACCTTCCTGCAATATCATTTGTGTTTCCCTTAAAGTAAGGCTATTGCCTTCTATACTATTGGAATTGTAAGTCCATTCTATAGATAAGGCCTCCTTGATTTTTTGCAAAGCGATATTTGGCAATGGCCTGCTGTTTTGCAGCATCGCTTTTTTCTCATACAATCTATCAAAAGTAGTTTGTAATTCTTGCCTGTATGTCACATCTATTCTCCACATACAACAAATATACAATTTTATCGGATGACCTCAAAATTAACTCTATCCGATATTAAAATATTTTTATCCCTACAAAATTTGAAGATTGATCTGATTCTTAATAATTGAACTTCTGAAAATTATACCTTTGATTCTATCTGATATTATAAAAACAAGAATTTTAATCCGGGAAGTTTTGAAAAACCTATCGGATTTATTTAATGTCTTTAAATTATCTCCTGATCTTGGCCTGAAGATTTTTCTGTTATTTTTCAGCAAAGATCCCTTTGAACAAAAAAAAACCATGATTTAAAAGAATCTGCAAATCTTTCTTTTTGATCAGGTATTTGCGGTTCCTTTAATCTTTGAATGTTTATTGTTTGAATTAAAATGAAGTCCAATGTTCTGTTTTCTTTCAATTGCTGCTCTGGTTATGAGATAAGCGATACCCCGTAAGTTTCTTAATTCGCAGATAGAAACAGTTAGTTTCGATTTTTTGTAGAGTTCTTCCGATTCTTCATAAATCAATTTTAAACGTGACAATGCTCTTTTTAACCGCAAGTCAGTTCTTACAATACCAACATAATCACTCAAAATGCTTTGTAATTCTGCTTTGGCATGGTTTACTAAAATTTGTTCATTGGGTATAGTTGTTCCTTCATCATTCCAATCAGGCACATTCTGTTGATATCCAATTTTATAAATATCTTCTACTCCTTTAAGGTATGCACGATGGGAGAACACCAACGCTTCCACCAATGAATTTGAGGCCAATCTGTTTGCTCCATGTAGACCTGTTGCAGAACATTCCCCTGAAGCGTATAAATTAACAATTGAAGTTCTGGCATTCTCATCTACTTTAATACCACCGCACAAATAGTGAGCGGCCGGAACTACCGGAATATAATTTTTAGTGATATCTATTCCAATAGACAAGCATTTGTTATAAATCGTTGGGAAGTGGGTTTGTAATTTTTCCGGATCAATTTGCGTGGCATCTAAATAAACATGCAGATCTCCGTGTTTTTTCATTTCGGCATCTATAGATCGGGCAACAATATCTCGCGGCGCAAGGTCTTTTCGCTCGTCATAATCCTGCATGAAAGCATAGTTATCACGATTTCTCAGAATACCTCCTGCCCCCCTAACCGCTTCGGAAATCAAAAAGGCAGGATTATCAGAAGGATTATATAAAGCAGTAGGATGAAATTGCACAAATTCCATATTTTCAATCAAGGCCTTTGCCCGGTATGCCATGGCGATCCCATCTCCTGTTGCCACTGTTGGATTGGTTGTGTTTTTGTAAGTCTGACCAATTCCACCCGTGGCGAGCAGAGTTGTTTTAGCGAGAAAGGTTTGAATTTTATTTGTTTTACGGTTTAAAACGTAAGCCCCAAAACATCGCTTATCCGGTGTTTTCCTGTTTACCGTAATTCCCAAATGGTGTTGTGTGATCAAATCTATTGCAAAATGGTGGTCTAGAACAGTGATATATGGATGATCTTCTACCTGATGTATTAAAGCCCGCTCTATTTCGTTCCCTGTAAAATCTTTATAATGCAATATCCGGCTGTCTGAATGACCTCCTTCTTTTGCCAGATCATATTCTCCCTGCTGGTTTTTATCAAAATTTGTTCCCCATGCAATTAACTCCTGAATTCGTTCCGGAGCCTCTTCAACCACGATTCTAACTACACTTTCATCACACAGACCATCACCGGCAATCAGGGTGTCCTTAATGTGATTTTCAAAAGAATCGGTAGATTTCGTCACAGCAGCAATTCCACCTTGCGCATATTTTGTGTTACCTTCCTCCTCATTTGCTTTGGTGATAATTGTTATGGAAACCTTTTCGTTTTTAAGTCTGAAATGTTCTGCAACCTTAAAAGCATAGCTTAGCCCAGCAATTCCAGAACCTATTATAAGAAAATCTGTTTTGAGTGTTGAATTCAAAGTTTATTATTTTGGTTAAATATATCAGAAAGCAAATTTATAAATAGTTTTGAGCTTTGATTGAGGTGATAGATATCATTTTTAGCCCATATATTTTTACTTAAACATTACTTAGTTTAGGAAATAATTTAGTTTTGTTCATCATCTGGCAAATGATTTTTTAATTAGTTGCTTTTGCCACCATGAGAAAAATGGATACCTCAAAGATAAACTTTGAATTAAAAACTACCTTTTTTATTTGAAAATCATTAAGAATAAAATTTGTATTTTGGAACAACCACTATAAAAGATAACTATCTTTGCATAGGAAAAAGAAATAATAATCTTACTAATTATTAATATGGTAGAAGCGCATAATTTTCACATCCCGGTTATGGGAGTTGGATTTACAATAGATACGCCGGTAAAGGTGTCTCATCTTGGAATTTCGTCAGTTATATCCTTGGTAGATAATGGATTAGCTGAGAGAATGAGGGAGTTTTATTGCAAAAAACACAATCTGCCTTATACAGAAATAGATAAAAGCGAAGAAGATTACAGGGCAAAACGATTGACTGCTTATCTTAATCATATCAATTTAATTGTCTCAAATAACTTTAAAAACCTAAAAAAAGAGTCCTTTGATGCAGGAAGCAATTTGACAAAGTACTTTGATATGCTTCCCGATTCTTCTCAGCTTAAAAAAGCATTCCTGATAATGCTTGAGGAAAAAGATGAAAAAGCAAAAGCCTCTCTTCAAAAAGAATTAAAAGAAAATTTGGTTCTTGGTTCTATTGATGTAAACATTATGACCAAGATTGATAAGGATAATTACACCAAAGAAGGTGAAAAGTTACCTATAGAATTCAATGATGCACACGCTGCAGTAAGAGGTTATGCAAACTCTAACCTAAATCATTCAGGATTGGTGCTTTCAGCTGGGTTAAGCCCAAGATTATACAGTTATATATCCAATTTTGATGATTTTTTTCCAGATAAGAATGGAAAACTCAGCAAAAAAATAATATTAAAGGTAAGTGATTACCGTTCGGCATTGGTGCAGGGAAAATTCCTAGCTAAGAAAGGGATTTGGATCTCAGAATACCGAATCGAATCCGGATTAAATTGTGGGGGGCACGCCTTTGCAACCAATGGATTCTTAATGGGGCCGATCCTAGAAGAATTTAAACAAAATAAATCTGAATTAATTCAGGAAGTTCATGGCATCTTAAACGAAGCTCTTTCGCTTTCCGGAAGGCCTACATTAAGCAAGCCTTTAGACTTAAAGATTACCGCTCAGGGCGGAGTTGGAACCT
>JBDNHN010000556.1:0-4035 GCA_041688725.1 Gillisia sp. | reverse complement strand
CACGGTTCCAAATTTGGATTCTTTAATATAGGGATCGTAAAATGCTGTTTTATTATCAATGGAATCCAATTTGGATTTTTCGGCATTTTTCACACTTTGTAAAGCCTGGAATCTCTCCTCAGTATAAAAATAGGACGGTTCCACGATTTCCAGTCCGCGTTCACCGGCAAACTGTTCTGCACCTTTGCCGGAAAGCAAAACGTGCGGGGAATTTTCCATGACCTGAAATGCGAGGTTAATGGGGTTTTTTACGGTTGTAACCCCGGCAACTGCACCAGCATTAAGGGTTTCCCCATCCATAATGGCGGCATCCAGTTCATTGGTTTCTTCATTAGTAAATACGGCGCCTTTTCCCGCGTTGAAAAGAGGTGAGTCTTCCATTATATTGATGCTTCGTTGAACGGCTTCAATAGAAGTCCCGCCATTTGCCAAAATTTCATGGCCTGCTTTAATGGCCTCTTCTAAAACGGCCTTATATGCAATTTCCATGGAATCGGTCAAATTTTCTTTTAAAATGGTGCCTGCCCCGCCGTGAATGACGATCCCGAAATTATCACTCTCAATTTTATCTGAAATTGGTTTTACCGGAGTTTCCCCAATAGGTTTTTTGTCGACGGAAGATTGATTGCAGGCAAAAATGCTTGCCAATGAAATCAGGAGGAGAAGTTTTTTCATATTTGGAAGGATGGGTTTATGTTGTATAAAAGTACTAAAATTTACGATAGATTGGTTTCATTATTTGTTTGCGTGAGCGATAGGAATGGAAAGCCCGCAGGCGCTTTTTTGCGCCGCGGACTTGCAATGGATAGCGCGGTGCACTTTTAGTGCACACGCCCAAAAATTTCTGATAAGCTTTAGAACTTTCTGTTTGAGATTGTTTAATTTTATGCGTTTAGTAAAAACATGTACAATATGGCTATTAATAAACCTTTTAACCTCAATAAGTGGATTGAACAGAACCGCGATTTGTTGAAACCTCCGGTTGGAAACAAGAGTATTTATAAGGATTCCGACGATTATATTGTGATGATTGTAGGAGGGCCAAATGCCAGGAATGATTATCATTACAACAAAACAGAAGAGCTTTTTTACCAGTTGGAAGGAAACATTGAGTTGCATGTGCAGGAAAATGACGAGAGAGTTATGATGAAACTCGGTCCGGGGGATATGTATTTACACCCGGCAAAAGTCCCGCATTCTCCTGTTAGGCACGAAGGATCCATAGGTTTGGTGATAGAGCGCAAACGTGTGGGGGATGATGTAAAGGATGGTCTATTGTGGTTTTGCGATAATTGCAACAATAAATTATATGAGGTTTATTTCCCCTTGAAAAATATTGAAACCGATTTTTTAAAGCATTTTAAACATTTTTATCAAAGTAAGGATTTGCGCACGTGCAATAAGTGCGGTACGGTAATGCCTGTTGATAAACTGTTTACGGCAGATAATGATTAATGGGTATTTTTTTATTATTTTCGCAATAAATAAATACCAAAACAGATAAAAACACAAATAAATGAGTGAAATAGCAGAAAAATTTGGAATTAAAAAAGCCCTGAAAGAACTGGGAATTGAAGATATAAATGCAGGAACTTCTACCGGAAATGATTTTTTTGGAAGCGGAGAAATTATTGAATCCTATTCTCCTGTGGATGGAGCTTTGATAGGGAAGGTGAGATCTACTACAAAAGAAGATTTTGAAAAGGTAATGACTAACGCAACGACAGGTTTTAAAACCTGGAGATTAATGCCTGCTCCACAACGTGGTGAAATTGTGCGTAAATTTAATGATGAATTGCGCCGGTTAAAAGAGCCATTGGGGAAACTTGTTTCCTACGAAATGGGAAAATCCTACCAGGAAGGTTTGGGCGAAGTGCAGGAAATGATTGATATATGTGATTTTGCGGTAGGCTTGTCAAGACAGTTACACGGGTTTACCATGCACTCTGAACGTCCGGGACACCGTATGTACGAACAATACCATCCGCTTGGAGTGGTTGGGATTATTTCAGCGTTTAACTTTCCTGTGGCCGTGTGGTCCTGGAATACTGCTTTGGCCTGGGTTTGTGGAGATGCCTGCGTTTGGAAAGGATCGGAAAAAACACCTATTACTTCTGTAGCCTGTCAAAAAATAGCTGCTCGCGTATTTACAGAAAACGGAGTGCCTGAAGGAATTTCCTGTTTGGTAACAGGAGATCATAAAGTTGGGGAAATGATGACTACAGATAATCGTATTCCGCTTATTTCAGCCACCGGTTCAACCAGAATGGGGAGAATTGTAGCTTCAAAAGTTGCAGAACGTTTGGGAAGAACTTTATTGGAATTAGGAGGGAACAATGCCATCATTGTAACTCCGGATGCCGATGTGAAAATGACGGTTATTGGAGCTGTATTTGGAGCTGTGGGAACTGCCGGACAGCGCTGTACTTCGACCAGAAGACTGATCATTCACGAATCTGTTTACGATAAGGTGAAAGATGCCATAGTTGCCGCTTATAATCAAATTAAAATCGGGAATCCGCTGGATGAGAACAATCATGTAGGTCCCGTAATAGATAAAGATGCGGTTAAAAATTACCAAAACGCGCTTGACAAAGTAGTAAAAGAAGGCGGAAAAATTATCGTTGAAGGTGGCGTTCTGGAAGGTAAAGGTTATGAAAGCGGATGCTATGTAAAACCTGCAATTGCCGAAGCTGAAAACCATTATGAGATCGTGCAGCATGAAACTTTTGCGCCGGTATTGTATATGATGAAATATTCAGGAAGTGTGGAAGATGCCCTTGAAGTTCAGAATGGCGTGAGACAGGGATTGTCATCGGCTATTATGACCAATAACTTAAGGGAAGCAGAACGTTTTCTTTCTGTAACAGGATCTGACTGCGGAATTGCCAACGTGAATATTGGTACCAGCGGTGCTGAAATTGGCGGTGCATTTGGTGGCGAAAAAGAAACCGGTGGCGGACGCGAATCCGGTTCCGATGCCTGGAAAGTTTATATGAGAAGACAGACAAATACCATTAACTATACTACTGAATTGCCTTTATCACAAGGGATCAAGTTCGCTTTTTAAAGCTTTTCCCAAATGGAAAGGAATTAAAAAAATTAGTATTAAATGATCAAATTGTAAAAAACCGCTTCGAAAGAGGCGGTTTTTTATTTTTAGTCTTCAATCCAGCAACGGTTAATTGGAGTCTATACAGCATTTTTTGTATTTTTTTCCGCTTCCACAAGGGCAGGGTTCATTTCGGCCTATTTTAGGCAGTTTAAGATCTGATTGTTGAAGTTCATTTAAAAAACGGGAATCGTTAAAAAGACCATTGTCAAAACCTTCTTCATTTTCTATTTCTAGGTCATCAAATTCCTCAGTTAAATAGGTGTAATTTTCAAAAATGTCATATTCGAGCTGGTCAAAATATTGATAATTTTGAATGGTAATATCTTCAGAAATTTCTTCATAGTCTCCGCAAATATGAACTGCTATACTATGTGCATCGAACAGTTGCTTTATTTCGGGCAATAGTTCGAAAAAACCGGCATTGGTCAAGTCTGCTATTAAAAAGCCGTAGTATAAAGCATCTTCAATGTTATTGTCAGCAGGTTTTCCGCAATAGAAATTCAATAATTCCCGGCTCCAATTCAAAATTTCGGGTCTTCTTTCAGGAAATATTGCGGGGATTCTTAGTACCGCTTCACCCACATAACATTTGCTGTATAAGTAAGTATCGGGTTGTTTTAGAAAACCCATCAGTTTTTCTGTTTGATTTAGTCCACACCAAAAAATTGCGGGTGGGGCAAAACTGTGCAGCGAATTACCAAACCAAAATTCGTAAAATCCTTGATTTTGATTTAAAACCTCCAGGATTTGGTCTATGGCAGCTTCCGCTTTTAATTCAGTCAATAATAATAATGCATGGCTGGGGAAATTGAAATTTTCATCATTATAGCCTTCTGTATCAGCTTTTTTAAGGAAAAATTCTATTCGAACAATACTGTCGTTTAAAACTCCGATTAAATCTGAGATCAATAATTCCCTGT
>JBDNHN010000089.1:0-11969 GCA_041688725.1 Gillisia sp. | reverse complement strand
GCTCTGGAAGCACCGGTGAGCAAAATCCAGTTTATGGTAGATACTTTTAAAGAGCGTCGTAAATTGATAATTTCTTTGATGAATGAAATTGAGGGATTTAAAACCCCTGAACCTGAAGGTGCTTTTTATGTTTTTCCGGATGTCTCTTATTTCTTCGGAAAAACAATTAAAGGCCATCATATAAAAGACGCCACAGATTTTTCTTTGTTTTTACTAGAAGAAGCCTTGGTTGCGACGGTAACCGGTGATGCATTTGGAAATCCGGAATGTATTAGGATCTCTTATGCGGCGAGTGAGGCTCAAATTGAAGAGGCTTTAAAACGGATAAAATTGGCCGTTTCTGAAGATTAATGAATCTTTAAGCAATTATCAGAATACATAATATAAAAATTTTCAGTTTAAATTTCTACCTGTTCCGCCAGAAAAACGGGGTAAAAAGTATCAAAACGGTAAATAATTCGAGTCTTCCTATAAGCATTAAAAAGGCAGACCACCACTTTCCAACCGGAGGTAGAATATCATAATTATTAATTGGCCCCAAATTGCCAAAGGCCGGGCCAATATTACTAAGAGATGAAGCGGCCCCACCAATAGCGGTTTGAAAGTCTATTCCCATTAAGGCAAACACCAGTGCCCCAATAATAAAGGCCAACATATACAGAATAAAAAATCCGAGGATGTTAAAAACAATTTCCTTGTTGATTGATTTTCCGTTATAACGCACCGGCAATACGGCATTTGGATGCAAACTTCGTTTGAATTCTATAATTCCGTTCCTAATCATTATAAGATGCCGCATCACCTTAACTCCACCGGCAGTAGAACCTGCGGATCCTCCAAGGAACATTAATCCAAAAAATAAAACAGTAAGAAAAGGTGTCCACATTGTATAATCTGCAGTTACAAATCCGGTAGTGGTTACAATTGAAAGAACCTGAAACAGGCCATGCCGGAAGGCACTCTCCGCTTCTCCCCAAACCATGGGATGGACAACGGAAGATACTGACACATCAGCTTGATAATAGATTATTAACGCTGCTATTGCTGTAAAGCTTGCAATAAAGATGAAATACCATTTAAACTCATCATCATGTAAGACCTTTTGAATTTTTCCTTTAAAAGCGAAATAACTTAAAACAAAATTGGAACCTGCTAAAAACATAAAGATCACGACGATGTATTGAATGACAGGCTGATCATTCCAATATGCCAGGCTGGCATTTTTTGTTGAAAATCCTCCTGTGGAAAGTGTGCTAAATGAATGGTTGATGGCATCAAAAAAGCTCATTCCTGCAACTTTCAACAAAATGGTCTCAGCCACAGTGTATGAAAAATAGATCAACCATAAGCGTTTGGCAGTATCAGTAATTCTGGGTTTTAACTTATCGGCGCTGGGTCCGGGGGCTTCAGCGGAAAAAAGTTGCATCCCTCCTATTCCCAAAAGCGGAAGAATGGCTATTGCAAGTACGATAATCCCCATTCCACCTAACCAATGGGTTAAACTTCTCCAAAATAAAATACCCCTGGGAACAGATTCAATATCGGTTAAAATGGTAGCCCCGGTTGTTGTGTAACCAGACATGGTTTCAAAAAAGGCATTGGTAAAATCGGGAATAGCTTCGCTTATAATATAAGGAAGGGTTCCGCTTAAGGCCATAATAATCCAACCGAATGTTACAATGATATAACCGTCTCTTTTCTTGAGTTCCTTATTGTTGCTCCGGGTTGCAAACATTAAAAGTATCCCTGAAAACAGAGTAATAAGGGCCGCGGTAGAAATTTGTAGTGCAACCCCATCATCATAATACCAACTTACCAAAACTGCGGTGAGCATGAAACCTCCGTTGAACAGGAGCAGCAAACCCATGATGTGCAGGATGACTTTATAATTCAGTTTTGGCATTATAAAAAGAGTTTTTCTACCTTTTTTATAGATCTTGGAAGGCAGCAAACAACAATTCGGTCACTGGCTCTTATCACAAAATCTCCAAGAGCAATAAGCCCTTCTCCATCCCGCACAATTCCGCCTATAATTGCAGACCGGGGAAAATTGAGATCCCTTATTTTTTTATTGCAAACCTGTGATGAAGGATTTACAATAAATTCTAAAAGTTCGGCATTCATATTGTTCAGCTTGGTCATTGCCACAACTTCACCTTTTCGTATATATCGAAAAATATTATTTGCTGCCAATAATTTTTTATTGATCAAAGTATCTATTCCTATAGAATGGCTCAAATGAAAATAGTCCATATTTTCAACCAAAGCAATTGTTTTTTTGACACCTTTCGACTTGGCTACCAAACAGGACATAATGTTGGTTTCCGAATTTCCCGTGACGGAAATAAAAGCATCCATTTCGTGAATGTTTTCTTCCTCTAATAGCTCCACATTCCGCCCATCGCTGTTTATTACAAGCGTATCAGGCAATTCATCTGCAAGTTCAAAGGCTTTTTCCCTGTCGCTTTCTATAAGTTTAACGTTAAAATTATTTCTGCATAAATCCCGCGCTGTTTTCTTTCCAATCTTGCTTCCACCAAGGATCATCACATTTTTAATTGTCTGTTTTACTTTCCCGGTAAGTTTATACAATTCTTCCACTCCACTGCTAACTGTGATAAAATAAACCTGATCTCCTTCCTTAAACTGTGTGTCTCCCCTTGGAATTAAGGTATATTGGGTTCCAAATCTTTGAATGGCTATAGGCACAAAATGTAATTTAGGAAAAATTTTAGCTGCTTCCTTTACTGTTTTACCAACAAAAATTGCGGTCCTGGATAAATAAAGGCCAATCATGATCAGCGCTCCATTTTCAAACTCGTAACTATCGCTAAATGCCGATTGATTTAAATGTTGTGATATTTCTTTTGCAGCAAGTGACTCCGGGGATATTAACTCGTCAATTCCAAATTTAACAAATCCTATTTCCTTTTTATTTTCTAAAAATTCGGTATTTGAAATTCGCGCGATGGTGCGTTTTGCACCCAATTGTTTTGCCAAAACACACACGGTAATATTGGTAGCCTCACTGGAGGTCACTCCAATGAACAAATCTACATTTTTTACCTGTGCATCTTTTAGAATGGCAATAGAAGTTGCGTCCCCTTTTATGGTTCTGATATCCAAATGGGTATCGGCATAAATTAGATTTTCCCTGTTGTTATCAATTAAAGTAATATCCTGAGACTCATAGGAAAGCAATTTTGCCAAATGAAAGCCAACTTCTCCTGCACCGGCGATTATTATCTTCATATTATACGTTAAGATTGTAATAAAAATCAAAGATATGATATTTTACACAATTCAATATTAGTGAATTTTCAATTTAATCAAAATCTTATAAAGGCTTTAATTCCATATCACCTATCTTTGAACAAATTTTGCATATGGATAAAAAGATTACCCCTTACAAAAATTCCAAGCTCAACAAAAAAGAGCAAGTTGAGCAAATGTTCGATAAAATATCAGGAAATTATGATGGACTTAACCGGGTGATTTCTTTCGGTATTGATGTCAGCTGGCGAAAAAAAGTAATTGATCTTGTCACTGCGACCAATCCAAAATATGTGTTGGATATTGCAACAGGAACAGGCGATTTGGCCATCAGCTTAGCCAAAACCGGGGCCCGGGAAATTGTTGGGTTAGATATTTCGGAAGGGATGCTTGAGGTGGGAAGAAAAAAAATTAACGCCGAAAATCTTTCAGAAAAAATTAAAATGATCCAGGCCGATTCTGAGGCTTTACCATTTGACGACAATTCTTTTGACGCCATAACAGTAGCTTTTGGAGTACGGAATTTTGAACACCTGGAAAAAGGGCTTTCTGAAATATACCGCGTATTAAAACCAAATGGAATATTTGTGGTCCTGGAAACATCTGTGCCTACAAAATTTATCTATAAACATGGTTATAAATTTTATTCCAGTGCAATTCTCCCTGTAATTGGAAAACTATTCTCAAAAGACAAAGTTGCCTATTCTTATTTGAGTGCAAGTGCCGCATCTTTCCCTTATGGAAATCAGTTCAACAATATTTTGCGAAAAATTGGGTTTATCAATGTAGAAGATAAGCCTCAAACATTTGGTGTGGCTACCATATATACAGGATCTAAATAAAAGTATGAAAAAATTTATTGCCATGACAGGGCTATTGTTGTGCTTTTTTCAGGGGAACGCCCAGTTCTTCTCTGGGGAACGTATTTTAAATAATGAAAATTTTGATGAACAAAGATGGTCCTGGGGTTATTTTTTAGGATTTAATACTTACGATTTCGATTTTGACCTGAAAGAATATAAACCAAATCTTCCTTTTCAGGATAAACAATATAATGTTGAAAGAACCATAGGCTTTAATGTTGGCTTGATCGGGAATTTAAAACTGAACAACAACCTGGACCTGAGACTGGAACCGGGGGTGAGTTTTAACCGAAGGAATTTTCAATTACTTAAAGCCGATCAGGGCACTATAAGGGAAATTAATTCCACTTATGTACATATCCCGCTATTGCTGAAATTTTCAGCGAACAGGCTGAATAATTTTAAACCCTTTGTGGTTGGAGGAGTTTCCACTTCCCTCAATTTATCCAGTAATGAAAACAATCCCAACGATAATAGTGCAAATCAGTTTAGAATGACCACCAACACCTATTATTATGAAGTTGGATTTGGAATAGACCTCTATTTTTATTATTTCAAGTTTTCGCCTTCAATTAGGGGCGTTTTTGCAATTAACGATGAGTTGATCAGGGATAATGACCCAAGCAGTATCTATACCGGCAATGTAGAAAAAATGTCGTCGCGTGGAATCTTTTTAAACTTCACATTTCAATAGTTCGATTGTCTCAGGAATTCGCTTAATAAAACAGCAGTAGCTGTGGCCACATTCAAACTTTCAGTGTTTTGAGATTTTCCAAACTGGGGAATATTCAGCTTTTGGGAAACCATTTTTTCAACTTCCTCTGAAATTCCGTTGGCTTCATTTCCTAAAATTAAAATTCCGTTTATGGGAAGTTGTGTTGTATAGATATTTTCCCCTTTCAAAAAAGTTCCAATTACCGGTTGATCAATATTATTCTTTAAAATCAATTTCAAATCGACATAGGTTATTGTAACCCGGGTAATACTCCCCATGGTTGCCTGCACCACTTTTGGATTATAACAATCTACCGTATCATTGGAGCATAACAAAGTTTCAATGCCAAACCAGTCACACAACCTGATAATAGTGCCTAAATTTCCCGGATCGCGGATCCCGTCCAGTGCTACAACCAAATTCTTTATAACCGGGATATTTTCTTTCGGAATTTTAAAAAGTGCCAGAGCGCTTTGAGGGGTTATTAACCGACTTATTTTTTTTAACTCTGCCTCATTTATCAAGTGGGTTTTTGATGGAGGAGCGTTAAAATTTTCCCCGGTTGTAAAAAGCGAATCCAGTTCTAATGGAGAGTTTAATATTTCCCTGATTCCTTTTTTACCTTCCACAATAAAAAGACCGGATTTTGTCCTGTTTTTTTTTTGCTCAAGACTTGTTATTAACTTAATTTGGCTTTTGCTAACCATGCAAATAATGTATTTTTGAACACTTAATTAATTTTATTGAAACGCCTCCCTGCAAAACTATCGTTATTTATTTTAACCCTGGCACTTTTAATTTCCTGCAACGCGGTAAAAAGGGTTGGTAATGATAAATTATTGCTCAGTAAAAATACCATTTTTTTAAATGGTGAAAAAAATAAAAAAAGCCGTATTCATAACCAATTATACCAGGAACCCAACTCTAAATTGCTGGGTATTCCAATAAGTTTACATATCTATAACCTGGCGAAACCTCAGCCGGATTCTGCATTTCAAAATTGGCTGTATAAAAAACCTAATCGGAAGGAACGTCTGATCAAAATTTATTCGGAAAAGCAGGTGGTCAAAATGGGAAATTCCTATGTAACTTTGAACGAATGGATAAAAAGAACAGGAGAAGCCCCTGAAGTTATAGACTCGGTACTTACAAAAAAATCTATTAACCGATTGAAATCCTGGTATTTCAACAATGGCTGGTTTAATGCTGAAGCGGAATACGAAGTAAAACCTACCCGAAGAAAAAGAGGTGAAATAGATTATCACGTAACTTCACATCATTCTTATATTGTAGACTCAATCCGCCAAAGAATAGATTCAGAAGTAATTGATTCCCTATACAATGCCTATTCGGAAGAATCAAAAATAAAATCGGGAATACAATACCGGACTTTAGATTTTAATGCTGAACGCGACAGGCTCACAAGACTTTTCAGGAACAACGGAGTGTATTATTTTGATCAGGAATACATCAGTTTTGAAGCTGATACTGTAGATACCAACTACAAGGTCAATACAACGGTTATAGTGAATAACCGTCAGATCTCGGAAGGCGACAGCACAACGCGGGTTCCATTCAAAGTACACAAAATAAGCAAGGTGAATGTATTTACCGATTACACCTTTAAAAATCAATATAAACCGGTAACAGACAGTGCATTTTATAAAGGTTATAATATTTACAGTTTTGATGAATTGAAATATAAACCCCGCGCTATTACCGATGCTATTTTTATTAAACCGGGAGAAATCTTTAAAGATACCGATAGGACAAGGACTTACAGCAGGATGAGTTCCCTACGGGTATTTAAATATCCAAACATTGAATACTCACTGGATCCTACCGATTCCACCAATACAGATTTGGTGGCCAATATCTTTTTATCTCCACAACCCAAATATTCTTTGGGGTTTGATTTTGATCTCTCACAAAGCAATATTCAGGATTTTGGGATTGGATTTGGAGGATCTTTGCTAATTCGTAACGTATTCAAGGGTGCTGAAAATTTCGAAATTTCAGGTCGCGGGAGCATTGGTTCTTCTTCCGATGCCGCCCAAGGCAGTTCAAAGGATCGGTTTTTTAATATTTCTGAAATTGGTGCCGATATAAAACTCACCTTCCCGAGAATTTTTCTTCCTTTTAATACGGAGAAATTCATTCCAAAATATATGGCGCCATTTACTTCTCTAAGTCTAGGAGTAAGTACACAGAACAACATTGGGCTGGATAAACAAAATTTAAACGGGATATTAAATTACAGATGGAACCCATCCCGCATCGTGTCCAACAGATTGGATCTCGTCAATATTCAATATGTACGGAATTTAAATACTGATAATTATTTTAACGTTTACAGGAATACCTATAACAATCTAAATAAAATTATTCAATCCGGAGATGTGGTTACCAGTCCTTCTTATTTAAATGAAGAAGGATTATTGATCATTCCCACCGGAGCTGAAAATTTTATTGAGAGCGTAAATCAGAATAATCCTGAAACCTCTGGATTATTAACCGAACAAAAGCAGGAGGTGGACAACATAGGTGAAAGAATGAACCGGCTAACTGAAGATAATTTAATTTACGCATCAAATTTCACCTATCTCATTAACAATAAAGATAATTTATACGATGAAGATTTTTCACGCTTTAGGTTCAAAGTTGAAACCGCGGGAAATTTCCTTTCAGCACTGTCGGCTGTAACCGGTGCCGAAAAGAATGATCAGGGCGTCCACAGCATTGTGGGAGTGAATTTTTCTCAATATATCAAAACAGAGATCGATTATATTAAACATTGGGATCTGGGGGACAAAAACATATTTGCAGTCCGGGCTTATGGCGGGATCGCCATTCCTTACGGAAACTCAAACAGCATTCCATTTATAAGAAGTTTTTTCGCCGGAGGCCCAAACGATAACAGGGCATGGCAGGTTTATGATCTTGGTCCCGGCAGTACCGGCGGGCAAAACGAATTTAATGAGGCGAACATGAAACTCACCTTTAACGCAGAATATAGATACAATCTTTTTGGCTCTTTAAACTCTGCATTTTTTATTGATGTAGGTAATATCTGGAATGTGCTGGATATTGTAGAAGATGAAGACGCTACATTTACCTCCTTTTCTGATTTGCAGGATATTGCAGTTGGATCCGGAATTGGCCTCCGATATGATTTCAATTTTTTTGTGCTTCGCTTTGATGCAGGATTTAAAACCTACGATCCATCGAGGTCATTAGGTGAAAGATGGTTTAAAGATTACAATTTTTCTAATGCTGTTTATAACGTAGGGATCAATTATCCGTTTTAAACAAACTAATTTTCTTATTTTTGTAATCTTAAATTTAAATACACAACTATGAGTCACAATATTAAGCCTGGCGTAGCCACAGGAAATGAAGTTCAGGAGATTTTTAAATATGCGAAAATCAAGGGTTTTGCTTTACCCGCAGTTAATGTTATTAATTCAAATTCAATAAACTCAGTTTTGGAAACTGCCGCCGAGTTAAACTCCCCGGTAATCATTCAATTTTCAAACGGTGGATCATATTTCAATGCAGGAAAAGGTTTGTCCAATGAAAATCAAAAAGCTGCTATAGCCGGTGCTATTGCCGGTGCAAAACACATTCATGAATTGGCAAAAGTTTATGGTGCCACTGTAATTTTACATACAGATCATTGTGCAAAAAAATTACTTCCCTGGATCGATGGACTTTTAGATGCAAGTGAAAAGCATTTTGAGCAATTCGGAATTCCTTTATATAGCTCGCACATGTTGGATCTTTCAGAAGAACCAATAGAAGAAAACATGGAGATTTCCAAAAAATATCTTGAACGTATGAGCAAGATGGGAATGACCCTGGAAATTGAATTAGGTATTACCGGTGGTGAGGAAGATGGTGTTGATAATTCTGATGTAGACGATTCAAAACTTTATACCCAGCCTGAAGAAGTAGCTTATGCTTACGAAGAATTGAGCAAAGTAAGTGATCAATTTACAATTGCTGCCGCATTTGGAAACGTACATGGAGTTTACAAGCCCGGAAATGTAAAATTAACTCCTAAGATCCTTAAAAATTCACAGGAATATTTAAGTAAAAAGTTTAATGTAGAAAACAATCACATCGATTTCGTTTTTCACGGCGGAAGCGGTTCTACCCCTGAAGAAATTAAAGAATCTATTGGTTACGGTGTAATTAAAATGAATATTGATACAGATCTGCAATATGCTTTTACAGAAGGCATTCGCGATTATATGGGTTCCAAAAAAGAATATTTAAAAAATCAGATTGGCAATCCTGAAGGATCCGATGTTCCAAATAAAAAATATTACGATCCCAGAGTTTGGCTTAGAGAAGGTGAAAAAACCTTTAAAGCAAGACTTACAAAGGCTTTTGAAGATTTAAATAATGTGAATACGTTATAAGTTAATTTAACTATCAGTTTGAGGTAGAATTAATATCCAAAGACTTGAAATCTGAAATCCGAAATTAAATGAGCTGGTTCAAAAGAACACAAAAAGGAATACAAACCTCTACCGAGAATAAAAAGGATGTACCAAAAGGTTTATGGTATAAATCCCCAACCGGTAAAATTGTAGACGCCGAACAACTGGAAAAAAATTTCTATGTAAGTCCGGAAGATGGATACCATGTTCGGATTGGAAGCCCGGAATATTTCAAAATCCTTTTTGACAATAATGAATTTAAGGAGTTTGACAAAAATCTAAGCTCAAAAGATCCTTTAAATTTTGAGGACACCACAAAATATGTGAATAGATTAAAAGTAGCTCAGGAAAAAACAGGTCTTACAGATGCTGTTCGAACTGCCGTAGGAAAATCTAAGGGAAAGGATCTTGTAATTGCCTGTATGGATTTCAAATTTATTGGAGGGTCTATGGGTTCTGTGGTAGGTGAAAAAATTGCTCGCGCTGCAAATTACTCTTTGAAATATAATATTCCTTTACTAATTATATCCAAATCCGGAGGGGCAAGAATGATGGAAGCTGCGCTTTCTCTTATGCAAATGGCAAAGACCTCAGTAAAACTGGCGCAATTGGCAGATGCTAATATTCCTTACATTTCATTATGTACCGATCCTACTACCGGAGGCACCACCGCTTCCTTTGCGATGTTGGGAGATATCAATATTTCTGAACCGGGTGCACTTATCGGTTTTGCCGGTCCCCGAGTGGTTAAGGATACCACCGGACAGGATTTACCCAAAGATTTTCAAACCGCAGAATTTTTAAAGGAGCACGGATTTTTAGATTTTATTACGAAGCGATCAGAATTAAAAAACAAGATCAATCTCTATCTGGATTTGATCCTAAATCAACCCGTTCGCCCTTAAAACTTAAAGGACAATCACACAACTACTTATCACAATAATTTCTTTTTGTTGGAATAAGTATTCATAAAATAATAGTATATTTGCCGCTTGACAGAAAAACTGTCTGTACATAAAAATCATTAAAATTAATATTGGAATGTATTTAACAATTGAAGAAAAACAAGAGCTGTTTGCAAAACACGGAAAAGGTAAAAATGATACCGGTTCTGCTGAAGGTCAAATCGCATTATTTACCCAACGTATTTCACACCTTTCGAATCATTTAAAAACGAACCGAAAAGATTACAATACGGAGCGTTCACTAGTATTATTGGTAGGTAAAAGAAGAAGTCTTCTTGATTATTTGATGAAAAAAGATATCTTGAGATATCGTGCTATCGTTAAAGAATTACAATTAAGAAAATAAATTTAAGGGGCGTATTTTCGCCCCTTTTTTAGTTCCTCTGCTTTTAAAGTTTTCTTCAGGCCATTCAAACTGCATTTAAGAAAGCTTAAATTATTAAAATGACATTTTGAGAAGTTTCACAATCTGAAATTATCAGGATATTTTTTAATTGGCCACACAACAACTACACAACAATACAAACCAGTTCGTCATTAGGCGAGAATCATTTTATAACACAATTTGCACTGTTGCGAATTGGAATTCAAAACACAAAATATGAAACCAAAAGTTTTTAAAGAGATAATTGATCTTGGAGATGGTAGGGAAATTTCTATCGAAACCGGAAAATTAGCGAAACAAGCGCACGGTTCTGTAGAGCTTAGAATGGGCAAAGCAGTGTTACTATGTACCGTAGTTTCTTCCTATACTCCAACAAAATTTGATTTTTTCCCACTTACATTAGATTATAGGGAAAAATATGCGGCCGCTGGTCGTTATCCAGGCGGGTTTTTCAAAAGAGAAGCAAGACCCAGCACTGAAGAGATTTTAGTGATGCGTTTGGTAGATCGTGTATTGCGACCTTTATTCCCTTCAGACTATTCATTTGAAACCCAAGTGATGATCCAGTTAATGTCTCATGATGATGAGGTTATGCCTGATGCACTGGCCGGATTGGCAGCATCTACAGCTATTCAGTTATCTGATATTCCATTTGAAACCCCTATTTCTGAAGCCAGAGTAGCAAGGATCAATGGTGAATTTGTAATCAACCCAACACGTACTCAGTTACTTGAAGCCGATATCAATATGATTATTGGTGCCTCTGCAGATTCTGTGATGATGGTTGAAGGTGAAATGGATGAATGTAGCGAAGAAGAAATGGCAGAAGCCATCAAATTTGCGCATGAAGCCATCAAAATTCAAATAGCAGCACAAATTCGTTTAGCCGAAGCATTTGGTAAAAAACAACCCCGTGAGTATGATAAAGCACGTACTAACGAAGAGATAAAAAATAAAATTCACGCCGCGTCATTCCAAAAGAATTACGATATCGCAAAAGGCGGATTTGGAAAAAAAGAACGCACCGAAGCATTTTCAGCTTTAAAAGACGAAGTAAAAGCTTTGTTCACTGAAGAAGAATTAGCAGAAAACGGCGATTTGGTTTCCAAATATTACAATCAAGTTCAAAAAGAAGCTGTTAGGGAACTTACCCTAAAAGAAGGTCTTAGACTGGATGGTAGGAAAACAGATGAAATTCGTCCAATTTGGACTGAAGTTGATTACTTACCTTCTACCCATGGATCGGCTATTTTTACCCGTGGTGAAACACAAGCCCTTGCTACCGTAACTTTAGGTACTTCAAGACAAGCAAGCCAGGTTGAT
>JBDNHN010000555.1:0-5527 GCA_041688725.1 Gillisia sp. | reverse complement strand
TTTGATTTAAAATAACTTGAATATCTATTCGTTGATGCTCCATAAGGAGGATTCCCAATCACCAAATCAAATGGGTAATCTTTTAGCCATGTAATAGGCTTTTTTAATTTTGTTGTAAATCGGGGCTTTTTTAAAAATGAAATTTCAAAATAATCATTAAAAAACCTTGCTTTGGGGTTTCTTTTTTTTGCTATGGCAAAATTAAGTGGGTCCAATTCAAAGGCCGTGCAATTTTCAGGCTTATCCATGACCGATATCATATTCCCCGTTCCACATGCAGGTTCTAAAATTTTACCGTTTACTTTAAAACCATTCCTTTTGGCCAACTTATACATCACCTCACATAACCACACCGGAGTAAAAAAGGAGTAAAGCATATTTTGGCCGTCATTAGGCTCATAATTATCCAATACTTTTTTATCAGCATCGGATAATGTCTTTTGATTTAAAATTGCTTTTATTTTTTCCGGATCTGTCATTTATTTGAATTTATAGTGAAGGCTTGGCCGAATGCTTCGACTTCAAGGCTGAGAATTATATTTTCTGGATTGGAGGCGATATCTAAGATTTCCGAGAAGTTTTCGCCAATTTGACTAAGGGATAATTGAACCGGGATATTTGTAATCAATCTGGTACCATTGGCTGGTAGCTTTATATTTGAAAGATTTGGTTGTGCCACCCCTAATTTGTTTCCGTTTTTTGCAAAAAATTGAATGGACTTAATTACTAATTGTTTCCCGGGCACATCAATAGCCGTATTGGTAGGATTACTGATTTTTATATCAACGTCAAAAGTAACTCCGTTTTGAAAGCTTACTTTTTTGATTTTTTCAATCTTAAACTGGAGGGAGTTGATCACATTCTTATATTCTCCATATTTTCCTTTGCTGAAAACAGCAATTCCGGTAGCGGCTAATGCTCCAAGGCTTAAAACAGTTTTTATTATGCTCATTTTAAAATATTTTTTTATGTAGTGTAAATCTGAATCCAATTTGATTTGTCCGGAAACCCCAAAAGGCACCTATTCCAACGCCTAAACCTCCTTTAATATATGTAACTCCTATTCCGGCCCTGGTAAAACCAAAAACAGGGATGTAATCTATATTTGGAGAAAAAAAGATGCCACCGGCTTGCTTCGTTGTGGTTGTGGTAGTTTGAATAGTTTGGCGTAAGTGATCTATTGAAGTTTTAAGATCTAACTTTAAAATTCTGCCTTCAGTTAAAATATCGCTGACTATAAAACCATCTGTAATTCTGGTTGTATCTACATACCTATTAGCTAATTTCACCAGGGATTTTTCTGAAGCTGGTACCTTTTCTGGATCTGAAATAATTTTGACCTTTTCCGGGGTTTCAATTACCTGAACCTTTTCCGGGATTCGATTTTTAATGTTATCGTTAATAATGCTATCCTCCCTAGTAACTACTTCTTCTGAAACCGTTGCTGTAGTTGTTTCTGTAGAAGTATTCTGATCATTCCCGGTACAATTTCTAAACATTAGAATGACTACTAAAATAATAATGACAAAATGCTCAAAACGAAATTTAAAGTTCAACATGATGTACAGTTTTTACATTACTATTATCCAGCTGGGAAAAGGTGAGTTTTGAAAATCAATTCTTTTTGATCATCCACATAATTTAGCAGGGATCTAACTTTTTCCCGTTGCCGTCTGCATTTTTCAACTGAGTTACAATAATCTCTATCTTCTATATCTGTCATTGCTCATGGTACTTAGTTGTTGTACGAATATGTGATATTTATTCACCAGATCAATAATATCCTTATTACCTTCTCTCAAATCTTTTTGATGTTCAGCAACAATTGATGATATTTTATTATCCCTCAATGTTATATCTTTTTTTAGCATCCAATTCTGCCAAATCAAATAGGCAATGAATAAAATCATAACTCCAATAGCTGACACCGTTTTAATAGTGATCAGTTCCTTTACGTCGGTTGCTGTTTGAAGTATGGGTAGTACTGCGAACATAATAGACTGAATTTTTTAAGGTGAATTATAGTTGCTTTTTCAAAGGATGCTTTTCGGCCAACTTTTCAAAAAACATTCTTTTTTGTGTAGACCGCTGCCGCCTATTGTAGGCCCAATTTTCATATTTTGGCGAAATTTCCCATCTATCACTCATAAAGTCAAGGTTATTGCTGTTTTTATCCTCTGGAATATCATATAAAACTCCCATTTGCCGGTAAAAAATAGCCCGGAGTAAATTAGGATAAAGAAGTAATTTTGAATTTAACCAAACTTCCTGGCCCCCTTGAATTTCAACCACACCCCCTATAAAATTAAGATCAGCTTCAATCAAAGAAACTTTTTTTAAACTGATAAGTTGCGAAGCAAAATCAACACGGTAATAAATTGCACTCTTGTAAAAATCTGTAAGCAATTCAGGAAGGATCACGGCATTTGTTATGATGTGATCTCCTGGCTTTTCTTTTGCGGTTACACCATCTACCTGGGCGACTGAAAAAACGGTTATAAATAGGCTTAAACCTATTAGGTAATTTTTCATAATTGGGGTTTTAAAGGGTTATAAGAATATAAATTAGAAGTATGGGCACCTGGAGAAAAAAGAAATTACGCCAATTGAAGCTTAAAAAAACAAAGTCCATGTAATACTCCCGTAATACGGCCACGGCCAAAATTTGGACCAATGACCAAGCCGGGTGAAAACCACTTAATAGGGTTGCACCACCAAAAAATATAGCCAGGATCAGGCCGTATAATAATTGTGTGTGCCAGGTTGAATTTTCGAGTATTCTTTTAATTTTTTCCATAAGTAAATTTTTAAACTGGTTTTTGTTCTTCTATTCCGAAATAAGACAAAGCTTCTGCCCTTGTGGCAAACCAAGACCAACCGTATAAAGGATAGGTGTAGGTGTCTTTGTCTGATATCTTTAAAATGTAATCTTTATTCGTTACTCTATTTGGCGCGAATAATAGCGTTCCATTTGCGTTTTTGTAAAATCCTTTTTCCATATTATTCTAGTATTGTCCAACCTTTATCGGTTGCTATTGCTTTTTCTGCTACCGTTAATAAAGCTGCACCCCAATTACCCGTTAATGTTATTGAGGTTGCTACAGCAACTATTGCCAAATTATTAAAGATATCAACGATAGCTTCTGCTGATAACTTTGCATTGCTATAATCTATTTGTATAGTTATTACTGTCAAAGTTCCTCTTGACAGAGATGAACAGTTACCAAGCATTCCAGTTATATTGGTAACAGAACTGGTGTCAAATAAAGGTACGATTGAAAGTGATGAGCAGTAATAAAACAGCCTATACATATTAGTAACAGAAATTGTGTTAAACAAGGGGACGCTTGAAAGGGATGAGCAGAGATTAAACATATTACTCATATTAGTAACAGAACTGGTATCAAATAAAGGAACGCTTGAAAGTGATGAGCAGGAATAAAACATTCTACTCATATTAGTAACAGAAATTGTGTTAAATAAGGGGATCTTTGAAAGTGAAGAACAATACCCAAACACAAAATCCATGTCAGTAACAGAACTGGTGTCAAATAAAGGAACAGTTGAAAGTGATGAGCAGGAATGAAACATTCTATACGTATCAGTAACAGAACTGGTATCAAATAAAGGAACAGTTGAAAGTGATGAGCAGCCATAAAACATACTTTCAGTGGACGTCATAGCGTTTAGGCCAATAAAGCTAAATTGTTCCAAAATTTCTGAAGATATAACAGTGCCACCTATAACCAGTGAGGATATGCTAGCTCCACTAATTTTTACATCAAGCCAACCTGATGAGTAATTGCTTAAACCTACTTGATTGTGTTTTTTGTTTAAATTTATATTCGTCAAGGTCTGTCCCGCCTGTGGAGTTACCGTGACAATGGCTTGTCGATAACCTCTAGTGCTATCCGTTCCCGTAAATTCCGCGGCATAATAATCGTATTGATGATAAGACTGAATACCAGTAGCATAATTTTCGATAATACCATCTCCCCAATCTACCGTATAAGCACCCTGTGCTGATAAACTTATGAAGTTGCTATATTCAAAAATAGCGTGTAGCCCAACAAATTTATGGTCCCCATCTACTACTAAACTATCAATATCCAACCAATCGGCAGGTCTAACGTAAGTGGATACAGGCGCGGCTTCTTGTGTTGTTGTTAGTGGTACTCTAAACATCTTTTACGGGATTAATGATTAAATCAACGGTAATATCTTCCGTAGGTATGTTTTTAGCTGATACGGTTACTGATCCATCAGAAACAGGCGTGTAAGGTGTTACTTCTGCTAAAAGCACAGCTGGAATAGAAGTGTTTTGCGGTATTATTTCCACATCTTTGCTTGTGCTGATATTGGCATCTGCAATAGCATATTCATATAACCCGGACACACCGTTTAACACCCAATTAGCCGTTAACATTATTACACCTTTGATTCTTAATGAAAAGTTTGAATATGTTTTTCTCATTTTATGTTTTTATTATATTACTGGATCATCCACTTGAACTGATAATTGAGTAAAACTTCTGTTATAATTAGCATCTAAACTTTCAAAATACAAAGCATCGGTAGTTTCATTTTTTTTAATATCCTTGTAAGAAACTGATTCTAAAATATCATATAAAAACAATCCATTTACCCTGTTTAAATTGGCATCAGGAAAGATCATATTATTGATAAAAACACGATCACAAATACCCGTAATCCTTAAACCTACATTTGAGAAAACACCTGAAGATAGTTTTACAACTTCTCTCAAATACTGCCCATCATTAGGTGATCCTGGATTATTGAATGAATAGTAAAAGAAAAATGAAGAATCTGAAATGTTTGTATTTTCAATGTGCATATATGGCAATACGCCTGAAAATACTGATCCATTTACAAAGCTGTTACTATTTGTAATAAAAAGCCACCAAGCTACCGGTATATGGTTGTACCCATCAATTATAACCCCATCTTGCATCGTTCCAAAAATACACTTCGCATAGGTAGAATTAATAGATTTTTTTGTATTCAAAAAAGACAATACATTGCAATCTTCAAATCTTAAATTCACCCCAGAGAAACGAACTCTATCTATCGCAATAACCCCATTTACATAAGCTTCCGTTCCTGTATAAATACCCGCACGTGAAACAAATGTTGAATTATGAATATCTTGTGCATCTACATTCACACCACTACCATTTGTGCCTTCTAAATTTTGAAAAACAGTATTAGAAATAAATTTTGCTTTACATTCGTAAACACTATTGCCAGGGTTCAAGTCTGCATCCAATGGAAAAATAGGGTAGTCCTTTGCAATATCAAGTCCTTCAACTCCATATATAAAGGTAGTTTTCATTGCGTTTTTATCCAGGCACATTAATTTCCCCTCAGGCAGAGTTCCAATATAAAAGTGGCTGTAATTTTCTTTGGTTCTTAATGCTGAAGTGAATAAAAATTTCCCTTGATATCCTACACGTGTCGTATTTGGATCTAAATTTTGGTTTAAAAATTTAGTCCTGGAATCTAAATT
>JBDNHN010000088.1:0-10248 GCA_041688725.1 Gillisia sp. | reverse complement strand
GTTCATTTGATTACTATTTGTCTCAAATATACCACAAATTGGTATGTTATCAAAATTTATCTCATATTGCACACAACGGCAATATGTCTAAAAACCAAAGTTTACTGCCAGTTATGGACTAAAATAAGCTTTTTAAACCGGGGATTATTGGCCATATCGCTGTGTTTATAGCGACAAGGTAGTTTTTACTTGATCTTTCGAAGTGGCACTAACCGCCCGAAATCACTGGCACAATTTGATCCGAGTTATCCACTACTAAACCACCTATACACGGACAGCCCAATTGCCGGGTGTCAGTCAACACAAACTAACAAAAAAAAGCCCCTCTACTTGAGGGGTAAAAAAGGGCTTTTTTCTGCTAGTTTGCTAAATGTTGTGCATAGTACTTTTTACCTATTTTGCAATTCCAATTTCATTTTATAGGTTTTCAGTTTGATTGATTGGTTTGTTTTTGTTGCGATTTTCAGAGTCATATCAATTTCTCCTGCTACAATGCAACCTTTGATTTCTTTTTCGGGAAATCTATCCATTAATAAACCTAAATACAATGAAATTTGAGCAAATACTTTATAATTAGCAGTTCCAGATTTTAATTCAACTGCCAATAAACTACCATCATTCTTTTTCCGTCGATTAGATATTCTACACCTTCATTATTTTCTCCAAAAATTTTGTATTCAGGAAATAATTCTGTGATTTGTCTTATCATTGAGTTTTTTAAATCTCTTTCGTAACTGAAATTATTCCAAACCTCTATGTTGTCAATTTCTTCTTCTAAAGATTGTTTTATATCAAATGATTTATTTGAGTTTTCACTTGGCTTAAAATTCGAATTCTTAAATGTCATATACAATTTGACAGCTTGTTTCAGAGTAGCCGAGCCAGTTCTTAAATTTCCGTTTATTGGAACTTTGTGATTAGTCAGAATTTGATTTCTTTCGTCTTCTGTCGAATAAGTTAAACTGTCCAAAAGCGATAAGCCATTGTCTTTAAGGTAATGTTCATCTAAGTCGCCTTCATAGTTTTCAACAGTTCGGCAGTTGGAAATTCTGCTTTGGATTGTTCTGAAGTCACTCCCGTTTTCTTCATCTAACCATATTTTAAATAGTTCTAAATTCTTCATTGAAGTTCGATTTTTCTTGTATTATGCACAACTTGTTATATCCCCAGCAATATACTTATTTATACCAAATTGTTACGGGATAAACACAGCTTATATAATATTACCAATTCCTATTTAAAAGAATTGGTAAATAATTGAAAGATAATAAAAAGTATTACTTAATTTCTGATATGGTAGCTATATTCCTTTTCAAATTCTCTAAAGAATTCGGTTAGAGATATATTTTCTTTTTGGCAGATATTATAAATTGTTGCGAGAGGAACCTTATAACCTTCTTCCTCTTTCATCTTTGTTAAGACAGAGGATGAAAGTCCTATTAAATCTGCATAGTTATTTTGACTTGTAATGTTGCCATTTTCATCTGTTGGAACTAAGAGAAATCTCTTCGTAATAAAATTACAAACGAGTTTATTAATATGTTTCTGTTGTTTTTTAGCCCTAAACTGGCTCGATTCTTTGGTCAAAATGAAAAATTTTATAAACAATTACCATATTTTAGAAATAAAAACCGTTCTCGATAGAGAATGATTAAAAAATTTATGTATATTTGAGGAGTTTAATATATTTGCGATACTTCTTAAAGTAAAAAATTAGAAGCATTCGCTTTGAATCTCGAATCGAAAACTGGTAATTTTTAGTACACGAGATGATAGGTGAAATGCTCACGACCCGGGCGTGAGCTCACTTATTGTGTACAGGGTATACCAGTACCTCGATTCAATAAGTTGAGTTTCGCGCCTTTTTTGTATTCTGGCAACTTCTCTTCTTAAACATTTTAAAGCTTTTGTTTCTTCTTTATAATATAAGTCTCGCACTTAGTTTGCTACCCCTACATCCTAATTCTAGGCCAAAGTGGCCGGCACTTCTGTATGGAGTGTATTTAAAAAACCTTGGTTAGCGGGAACAAGAAAAAAGAATAATCCCGTGGGTTACTGTTGCATTCCCTAAAAGTTGCAACCGTAGTTGGGTGGGTCCCCCTAACCCCCAAAGGGGAATAAAGGGGATGGGCATGGTGACTTTTTTTGCACCAAATTTATGTTTATGTTTTAGCCTAATTAATAAAAATTGAAATCTATGAAGAAAGAAAAATGAAAAATCCGTTTTAGCGGGTAAAAGCTAAAAAGCCTTCCCTTAAGTAAGATTGGCGTCTAACAGGGAAGGCTATAGCTTAAATAAAACCAATGTTTCATTTAACACATTACAATATTATGGAAAATAAGTACACGCGCCTTAAATGGTTGGCGTTAATTATTATTGCTGGATTTCTCTTATTTCTGGCACAAGCTGCCTTTGCAGGAAAGAAACCTTTACTAATCACTTCGTTTATTCAACAAGAAATTATAGGTAAAGTGACAGATCAAGTTGGGTTACCCCTCATTGGAGTTACTGTGATGGTAAAAGGATCCAATACTGGTACCATTACTAATCTGGAAGGAATTTTTCAACTTCCCATTCCACAAAACAGCACGTTAGTATTTTCATTTATAGGCTATAAAACCTTAGAAGTTCCTTTTAATGGAGAAAAGAAGTTCAACGTTACCTTAGAGGAGGATATTACCTCCCTAGGGGAAGTAGAAATAAATGCAGGCTATTACAATACCACCCGTAGGGAAAGTACTGGTAATATCTCTAGGATAACTGCAGAAGAGATAGAATTACAGCCTGTGGTGAGCCCGTTGCAGGCCTTGGCGGGAAGAATGGCCGGGGTTGAGATTGTTCCCGGTGGTGATCAACCCGGAATGGCTCCCACTATACGAATAAGGGGCCGAAACAGTATACGTGAGGATGGAAACTTTCCCCTTTACATAATAAATGGAGTGCCCATAAATTCCACTCCTATAGAAAGCAATAGTTTATTGGGGAACACAGGTATAGATCCTTTAAATACCTTGAACTTATCAAACATAGAAAGTATTGAAGTTTTAAAGGATGCCGATGCTACTGCAATTTATGGTTCCCGTGGTGCCAATGGGGTAGTATTAATTACAACCAAAAAAGGTAAAAATCAAAAAACAGGACTGGAAGCACGGGTATACACCGGGGCCGCCACAGTTCCCAACCGGATGGATTTGTTGAATACAGAACAATACTTACAACTCCGTAAACAAGCTTTTATAAATGACCAAGTAGAACCAGACCAGTACAACGCTTATGATTTGGTTTTATGGGATCAAAACAGATTTACCGATTGGCAAGATTTCTATTTTGGCGGTACCTCTTCTATAACAGATGTAAATCTTTCGACTTCAGGTGGTAATGAAAATACCTCTTTTCGGTTAGGAGGCTCTTATCACAACCAAGGGACTGTATACCCTGGAGATTTTGATTATAATAAGGTCACCGCAGGTTTAAATTTAAACCACGTTTCCAAAAACAAAAAACTGAATATAGACCTTTCGGTAAATTATGGTGTGGACAATAACAGTTTAGTTGGGTTTACTGACTTGTCATTTAATGCATTTTATTTACCACCAAATGCGCCAAAAATTTTTAATGAAGACGGTAGTTTACACTGGGAAGATTGGGCTGGAGCAGGTTTAAATAATCCATTGGAAGGTTTTTTTAATACAAGTACAACTCAGGCAAACAATTTAGTTTCGAGTCTGGGGGTTTCCTACCAACTTATACAGGGATTAACTATTAGATCAAATCTGGGTTATACTAATTTTAGCAGCACGGAAATTTTAAAACGTCCAAAAAGATCTTACAATCCAGCAATCTGGGAAAGTATAGCTCATAGTTCATCAAATCTTGATGTTAATAGAAAATCCTGGATTATTGAACCTCAATTGCTATATACAAAAAATGTGGGAAAAGGTAATTTGGACGCGCTGTTGGGGGGAACATTTCAGGAAAGCAACTATATAAGTTTAAGCTTACAGGGACAAGGATATGTTTCTGAATCCCTTATTGGGAATTTAAGTGCAGCCGAAAGTATTCCAAACGCTGTAAATCAAAACACATCCTATCGCTATGCTGCCATTTTTGGAAGGTTAGGTTTTAACTGGGATAAAAAATATTTTCTCAACCTTACAGGTAGAAGGGATGGTTCCTCACGTTTTGGTCCTGGTAAAAGATTAGCCACTTTTGGAGCAATAGGTGGTGCCTGGATCTTTTCTGAAGAGCCTTTATTTAAGAATAACCTTTCCTTTTTGAGTTTGGGAAAGTTGCGCGCTAGCTACGGTACTACAGGGAATGACCAGATTGGGGATTACGGTTATCTTGATGCGTATGAAGCTACCATTGGGCCGGGAGGACTCTACCCAACCCAACTCTCGAATCCGGACTATTCCTGGGAAATAAATAAAAAGCTGGAAACAGCTTTAGAATTAGCTTTTTTACAAAATCGTATAAATCTTTCTTTAAGTTGGTATCGGAATCGCTCTTCCAATCAATTAGTAGGTTATACCCTGCCGTCCATTACGGGATTCCCCACTATTCAGGCCAACTTACCTGCTACCGTAGAGAATTCTGGCTGGGAGTTGGAAGCTAATAGTCTTAATTTGAATAATGATAATTTTCGATGGCAAACCTCATTCAATATTAGTTTTCCAAAAAATGAATTGTTGAGTTATCCAGGTATAGAACAATCCTCCTATGCAAATACATTCAGAGTAGGTAGTCCATTAAATATAATGCTGCTTTACCAATATCAGGGTATTGACCCCGAAACAGGGTATTATAGTATTGCAGATGTCAATGAGGATGGAAGGTTTGATTATGAAGATCGTATTGTTATACAAGATTTGGGAAGAAAATTCTTTGGTGGCATAAACAACAATTTTACTTACAAAAATTTCTCTGTGAATTTCCTATGGGAGTTTGTTAAACAAGAAGGAAGTTTATCTTTTTTGAATCCAGGCAATCTAAGCAATCAACGTGATGAAGTAGTCCAGGCATTAAATCCCGGCAGCAGTTTTCAAAGGATTTCTCAATCTTATGAAGCTTCTGTTGCTTATTTTGATGCTTTAGAATCAACGTTCCCTCTTCAAGATGCTTCTTTTTTGAGATTAAAAACTTTTTCTATTGGCTATTCTTTGCCTTCAAATTTTATACAGAATATAGGGTTGAGGGACGGTAAAGTTTTTCTAACTGGACAAAACCTGTGGACTCTCACCAATTATAAAGGAATGGATCCAGAAGTGCCTAGTGGAGGTACTCAATTCGCCGGATTGCAAACAATAACCGGAGGTATACAATTTAACTTTTAAAAAAAATAATATGAAAGCATCATTTAAAATACCAGTGGTATTTACAATACTAATAAGTTGTCTTACTTCTTGTGAAGATTTTTTAGAAGTAGAGGCACCAGATAATAAGATTGTTAGTGAAGTGGTTTTTAACAGTGAGGAGACAGCATTGAGTGCTATGACTGGCATATATAATCAATTACTCGTTACTCCATTTAGCAATGGCGGGTTTGATAGTGTAACTGTTTTGTCAGGTTTGTCTGCTGATGATTTGACCACCATACGCACTACAAATTTTACTTATAGTGAATTTGACCTACATGAAGTTAAACCTAGTAATTCTAGAAATCTAAACCTTTGGTCCAGTGCATATAAAATAATTTATATGGCCAATTCTCTTTTAGAAGGTTTGGAAAATTCCGAGAATATCTCTGAAGAAATCCGCATTAGATTGGAAGGAGAAGCTAAATTTGTTAGGGCCTTTACCTATTTCTATTTGGTAAATCTATACGGAGAAGTGCCATTAATTAAAACAACAGATTATAAGATAAACGCACTGGCCGAACGTGATTCTGTAGATAATATTTATCAACTTATCACTAATGATCTTCAAACAGCGGCAGACATTTTAGGTAACGATTACTTAATTGGAGAGCGGACTCAGGTTAACAGAAATACCGCTATTGCCCTTCTGGCAAGAGTAAATCTTTACTTGGATAATTGGGAACAGGCTGAATCATTAAGTAGCCAAATAATTGCCAATAATGGAAATTTTGAAATTCTTGAAAACCTTAATGAGGTTTTCTTAGCGAATAGCAGGGAAGCTATTTGGCAATTATCTCCTCTTGGAGGAGGAACCTATTTCACTAATACAAATGAAGGTTCAACATTTATAATACATCCTTTTTTTTCATTCTTATCTCACCTAAAACTTACAGAAAACTTTGTAAACTCCTTTCAGAGTGAAGATAACCGCTTAACTCATTGGATTAATTTTCATTCAGGACTTTCTGTTTATTATCCTTTTAAATACAAAATAAAAAATAGTTCCGATGCTATTACAGAATATTCAATGGTGCTTCGTTTGGCAGAACAATATTTAATAAGAGCAGAGGCCCGGGCGATGCTGGATAACTTACAAGGAGCCATCGCCGATTTGGATAAAATTCGTAGCAGAGCAGGATTGGAAATTCTTGCCGAAACCAATCCAGATATTGGGAAGGAAGATTTATTAAATATGATTTTCGAAGAACGAAAAAAAGAACTGTTTGCAGAATGGGGTCATAGATGGTTGGATTTAAAACGTAAAGGAAAGGCTAGTGAACTTTTAGAAACTCAAAATCCACTATGGCAAAATTCCGATGTACTCTATCCTATCCCAGAATCAGAGAGATTAAAAAACCCAAATCTTACTCAGAATGATGGATACTAAACTTGAAAAATCAAATTGGAGAAAATTCAAAATTTCGTTATTAGCTATTCTTTTAACTTTTAGCTTAATATCTGCAAATGCTCAGGAGGAATTTCAGCAATTAAATGATACGCTTCCTTTAGGTAATAGTTTTAGGCACGGACAGTTACAAAACGGCTTTACCTACTTTATAAAAAATATTTCGGAGCCTCAGTCCAAATTATATTTAAGATTGTATAATAAGGTAGGATCAAGTCAGGAGGATAATGATCAGTATAATGTATCCCATGCAGTGGAACACTTAGCTTTCAAGGCCACACAAAACTTTCCATTAGGTATTGGTAATAGCAAGCGAATTGATAGTCTGGAAATGGATATGTACGATTATATTTCGGCTTTTAACGGAATGGAAGGCACAATATACCATTTTAATGCTCCACAACACAACATCGAGGCTTTAAAAACTGGATTGCTTTATTTTAAAGATATAGCCACGGGGCTAAAATTGAAGGAAACGGATATAAAAAGTGTAAGAGGAGAAGTATGGCAGGAGTTAATAATGGGAGAGGGTAATGATTTAAATAAATTTTCAGCAAATAGTCTATTGTATTCTAAAATTTTTCCGTGCAATGAAGATTGGTTTAATTTTATAAATAATAATGGAAACTTTAGTTCAGAGGCAGTTAAACGTTTTTATAAGGACTGGTATCGTCCCGAAATGATGGGGATTGGTATCGTGGGGAATATTGATAATATGGATGAGATGGAAAAAAAATTAAAGGAAACTTTTTCCGATTTCAAATCGCCTAATAATTATAGAAAAAAAATAAATTGTGATTCAGCATATTTTAGTCGTCCCAATCAATTCGTACTCGTACAGCGTGAAAAGGATACGTCTAAGTTTCTAGAGGATAGTATTACTAATATTCATTTAATATATCGAAACCCTAGTACTAATGTTTCCAATAAAAAACAGAGTTATGAAGAATTAATAAAATTTCAATTTCTTGTGGACATTGTTGCAAAACGCATGTACCAAACAACTAATAAATACAATTCGTTTGATGCGCAAGTCTTAGATCTATCTAAGGTAGAGGGAAGACCCCAGGTATTGGCAGTGATTCTAAATGTGAGACACGAACAGGAAAAAAAAGGTTTAAAAGAAACCGTTGAAGTATTAAATCAACTTCAGAAGTTTGGTATATCAAACCAAGAATGGTCATCTTTTAAAGAAAAACAAACAGGCTATTTAGCTCAAAATAATAGCGAAAATCCTGATTATTGGTTAGATAAAATCTTGAAATATTATATTCAAGATGAAACCTTATCATTTGAGAAAAATGAGTATTTACAAAATTTATTGCAGAATATATCTTTAAAGGAAGTAAATAATTTTATAGGTGATTTTCTGATTAAAGCACCCGAAGATATAGGAATTATAATTCCTCCCTATCAGGGTCCATTTTCCTGGGATGAAAAAGAAATCCGTTCTTTTATAGCAGATGAATTTAAAAAACCAACACAAGCCTATAATTTTCCAAAAAAAACCATATCAATTATTTCTGATAATACCATTGAAAAGCTTAAAGAATTAGGATATAAGAATAAAAAAAATAAGGATTTGGGTGCTATAGACGTGGTATTGAAAAATGGTGTAAGGGTAATTTTAAAACCTCTTAATTCAGCTTCCTCTGGCACTACCCCCAAAATTAAAATTAATGGATATTCATTGAAAGGAGCAAACTCTTATCCTAAAACAAGTTATTTTTCAGCAATTAATGCTGCAGAAATTGTTAGAAATTCCGGTTTAAATGGATCGGATAAATATGAATTGATAAGTTTTCTAGAAAGTACTAGCTTGCAATCGGGTGTTGGTTATGTTACTCCCTATGTAAAAAGTGATGAAAGTGGAATAGAGGGATTGGCTGGTGCTAAAGATATAGAAACGATGTTACAATTAATCTATTTGTATTTTACAAAACCCAATAAAAATAAGTTGGCATTTGAGGATTGGAAAATTAATGAGTATAACGCTTATATTAATCCAGCTTATAGTTTGATAACATCGGATTTCGAAAATAAGATAGGTGAAATAACAGGAAACCCCTGGGGTAAAGGATCAACATTAGGAACAAAACGTTTTAAAAGTGTAGCTAAGACAGATTTCGATTTGTCTTATAACATTTATCAAGAAATTTTTGGAAAAGCTGATGATTTCACCTTCCTAATCAGCGGTGACTTTGATGTAGAGAAAATGCTAACCATGGTGCGAAAATATTTAGGAAATCTTCCTAGTAAAGCCAAAAAAAAGAAAAAGGCTTTTAATCCCCAAGAAGCGAAATTGTTGCCGAAAGGTCCTTCTTACTATCAATTTCCATCTCAAGGAAATTATAAAATGGGGAACATTAGTTATGGCACTCGATTTATTCAAAAGATTAAAAAGCCAGCTGAATGGAGAGAACAACTTAAGGTAGAAGCCCTAGGTGAACTTTTAAGACAAAAACTATGGACCTTACGTTTTAAAAAAGGATATGCAGTATATGATGTAAAGGCTGCCGGAATTTATAATAAATATTTAAATCGATACGAAATCATTTCATACTTGGATTGTAAACCTGACGAATTTTCAAGAATTAAAAAAGAATTGGAACAAATTTATTCGGAACTAAAATCAGGGTCGTTCTCAAATGATGATCTTATAAAAAGTCTTTCCAGAATGTATTCAATATATAACATTGATAAGTCAATGGATCCCAAAATTATAAACCAGAGGTTATATGAACATTACAGGTACGGACAAAATTGGATTGAGCCAGCGGATCTGGAAAATTTCGTAAAAACAATTTCCGTGGCAGATATTGTTGAAGTAGCAAATAAATATTGTAGGGAAGAAAATTTTAATGAGTTTGTTATGTGGGACAAAAAAATAGAATGATTTTAATTAAAAAGCGCACAAAATTTATTTTCTGTGCGCTTCTAAATTTAAAGGAAAATTAATATAGTTTTTTTACAGTTGTATTTCCTTTTTTTATCACGTTTGGATTAATGCCATCATAGACGTCATAAATTTCTCCATTTGGTTCTAATTGAACTCTGCAAGTGGAAGATCCATTTCCACAGTTCAACTCCGTGCCAAGTGGCATAAAAGTGCCATTTTGTAAAATGTAGTCTTGGTTTGGATCCTCTACCTTATCAAGCGTAGTAAACGCCGTCCCAACGGCAAAAATCATTGCCAAGATGGGTAATAAAAATTTAGTTTTCATAATTTAAATATTAAAAATTAGCCTACTCTATCTTCAGGTTTTCGGCTTCTCCTGCATTTGTTGCAACAAAATTCTTTAACCTATTTCGACTTTAAACCGCGAAAATTGGTGTTTAATTTCTTTATGTTCGCTTTTTTTTATGAGTATACCCAGGCCTGCTAAAAAAATGAAGACCAAATTAAAAACTAAGTGTTCATTCCAGGATAGTGAGGCTATTACTCCACCACAAGAACATGGAATAGAATCTGCAAAAAATAATAC
>JBDNHN010000554.1:0-9743 GCA_041688725.1 Gillisia sp. | reverse complement strand
CAACGATGTATTTTGTAATGTATTTTGGGGTATAGAAAACCCCGTCTTTTTTCCGCTTGCTCTTTTGCTTGTCAAAGTCGGCTCCTTCAATTTCGGCGTTTACGCTTTCAATCTCGTTTAGCGAATTTTCAAAGATATGGCCCAGGATATTCACGTCTACCTGGCTTTCAAAATTGTATTTTGAGAGTTGGGTAGTGTGTTTTGCCAGTAGTTCATCGTTTATCTCCAGTCGATCCAGAAGATTGTCAGGCTTGAAAAGTCCGCCGTTGTAGGCGAAAATCTCAGCTCTGGTATCCGTGCTTTTTCGGCCCTGTTCCAGATATGAAAAATAAAGTTTAAACCGGTTATATAAAGGCACAACAGCATCAAGTTCTTTCAGCTTATTCCAGTCTTTCACAATCCTAATGGTAGAATTGGGAGGGAGGAGGCCGCGGTCTTCAGCAAAAAATATGAAGAGGAACCGGTCTATCAACTTCTGCGATTTCTTGAACAGCTCGAGTTTTACATTTTTCTCCAGTCGAAGCAGCTGTGCCTGTGACTTTTCATAATCTGGATTTGACTCTTCCACTCCCGAGAAGTCGGGGTCGCTGAGCCGTATGTTTTTTAACTTCTTGGCATTGAGCAGCACCAAATCCCGGTACAACTCGCGTTTAAAGACGGAGTAATCTTTATAAAAATCCTTTGTGATCTGTTCTTCTTTTACCACTGAGGATTCCTTGATCTTCAGCGGTAAATTCTTGAGGATATTCTCTTTTTGAAGGCATAAATAAAGCAGCGCAAAATCCTTTGCTGTAAGCAGAAAAAGGTCAAATTCCAAAAACTCGGTCGCATCATTGATATAAAACCTAAGTTTTTCAAAATTGGATGTGATAACATAAACGCAGCTCTTTTGATTCACCTTATAATCAAATGCCTGCCTACGGATGCCTTCAAGATCTTTTGTATTGGTGCCTTTTAATTCAATAACTCCTATTGCGACACCATCTTTAAGAATAGCCCCATCGGCCTTACGGGCGTTGTTTTCATTTTTAAATTCCGTAGAAAGATTAAAATCCGGCTGCGGATTTAAAGTATACCCGAGAACATTCACAAAAAGCTCATTTAGAAAGGTCGCCTGAAACTGTTCTTCTTTGGAATTCCGGATGTTTTTCTGGATAGCAGGATTGTGAAAATATTTGGAGAACTTTCTAAAGGCATTCGCCAGTTTTTGTCCTTCCTGTGATTTGAGATATGTATTAATTACCGATACCTGGAACAGTGCCATTTATATTTTTTGGGGTTAAAAAAATGGGCTTATCTCAAATTCTGGAAAGTAGGGAAGACAGATTCAGAGGTAAGTATGGTAAATCTAAATATTTTCTTAAAATTATGAAAGGGAAATTCAGTTAATCTTTAACAATGTTGGATAAACTGAACCCACTGCGTGAGGTTTTCTAACCCCGCGCCTGATAAATCGTGAAAGAACCAATGATCGCCTGACTTTCAGTTACCTTCTCAAATTTTTAATTGAAAAAATTGTAGAAAAAGAAATTTTTATGGAAAACCGTAATCATTGCACAAAATTTAACTGTATTTTCACAAAATAACATTAAATTATTTAATATGGCAGTTAAGCATACACCAACAGGAGAAGTACACATCGGAAACAAACCTGGAAGAACCGGTTGTGGAGTTAATACTCAAATTCATTCCAGTCACTGGATAAACACCACCGAAAAAATCACTTGTTCAAAAAATGGTTGTAAATAAAAAAGCCTTGAGGCATGGAGTTTTCCGGCATCATGCCTTTTCATCCCAGCGGCACTAAGATTCTCCTTCCTGCTACGTGAGGTCTCACAATATAGCGCTATTGTTTAATGGCTTTATTGTTTGATAGAGGTGGAGATTGGGATTGTTAAGGGGAGTGTAGTTTAAAAGATTAAATTTGAGGGTATTTCGTATACATAAATCTATTTATAATGACAAGAGACGAGAAATTAGATACTATTTTATCGATACTTCTTTCAGTTGATGTGAAAAAGTTGAAAAATGAACTTATTAATAAGCCAATAACAATGGATTTTCTCAATTGGGCTAATACCGACCTGGAATTAGTGGATTGGGAAATGAAATCTTTAAAAGATGAATTACTTAACGAGGAATTAGCAATTGAGAAAAATGGAGAAATTCAAATAACTCAAAAGGGCAAGAAATTTATTACAAAGGAAAAAGGTTTTAAGAATTTAGCGAAAGTTTCCTTACAGGATGAAATAATTAGAGAAGAAACAATTAAAAAATTTCGATATGATAAGTTTGCTTTTTGGTTTTCAATCATTGCAATAATCATTTCAGTAATAGGATTTTTTGTTACATAATAATACTTGGAGCGCGAGCTAATTTGACGTTTGATTGAGTTGGAGCTTGAGATTGTAAAGGGGTGTGTGAAATAGGAATAGAATAAATAATTTAAAAAACATTCATGTAATATAAATATATGCAATACCAGACATATAATTTAGGCAATTTAAAAGGAGGAGAAATTGTTGAAGTCACCTTAAAAGGAAGTGCAGCCAACGTTAAATTGATGAATAGTTCAAATTTTGCAAGTTACAAATCTGGCAGAAGACATACCTACTATGGAGGACACGTGACCCGGTCGCCTCATAGAATACCTGTTCCAAGTTCTGGCATCTGGTATGTTACCGTTGATCTAGGAGGTTATGGAGGACGAGTAAGTTCTGCTGTTAGAGTTTTACCTGGAAAACTACCACAGGCAAAACAACCAAGACTTTCAACTGTTCCTTCTTTAGTTCAAGATCGAGAAATCCCTACAGGAATTGGAGAAGATCCAATAATAAGAAAATATGATGTATTCATCTCGCACTCCTCAAATGATAAAGATGAGGTTGTTAGACCTTTAGCCATTGCATTACAAAATAAAAATTTGAAAGTCTGGTATGACGAGTTTGAATTAAAAATCGGAGACAGTTTGAGACAAAAAATTGACAAAGGATTGGCTAACAGTAGGTTTGGTATTGTTGTGCTCTCGAAACACTTTATTAAAAAAGGGTGGACAAATTATGAATTAGATGGAATTATCTCTAAATCTATAAGCGGACAACAGGTAGTGCTACCGATTTGGCATGATATAACTAAACAAGAGGTCATAGATTATAGTCCTTCACTTGCTGATAAAGTAGCAAGAAATACTGCAATTTACACAATTGAAGAAATTGCGGAGGAGATTGCGGAAGTAATAAATGAAAATTAAAACTAAATTTTTGAAAACCAGTTTCGCAAAGTCTTGTTGATGCCTATTTTATGATAAAAATATTTGTTAACCCGCGTCAAGGCTAAAAAAATAAAGAATAAATTATTTAACGAGTTGAGTGCTATTTTTAAACAAATATGAACAAACCTATTTTATTACAAAAAAGAGATCTTATAAAACCTATTAATCAAGCAATTGAAAGATTAGAAGAAATCAGGCAACGTAAAATGAACAATGAAGATAATATTATCCTTGAAGGTTTATTTGTATTAGCCGTTTCATCTTTTGAAAATTCAATTAATGACACGATTAGAGTTTTGCTAAGAAATATACCAGAAAAACTTGATATTAAAACTGAGTCAATTTCCAAAGAACAATTAATAAATGGAAATCCTTTAGAGCAAGCAATTGAAAATAAGGTGAATACCATAAGTTATAAAAATGTAAAAGAAATAATTAAATATTTCACATCAATAACTGGAATAGATAATGACATGAGTAATGATGAATACAATTCCCTTATTGAAATTAAGGCTACTAGGAATTTATTAATCCATAATAACCTTAATATAAATGATATTTATAGAGAGACTGCTGGCACAAATGGAAGAGAGGCAACAAGACCAGGTAACCGGCTAATAATAGATCAGGATTATCTTTTTAGATCTCTGATTATCCTAATTTCAATTTTGACAAAGTTTGAATCAAAGCTTCAAGAAAAATTTTCTTCCTATACCAAAGTAAGCGCCATTAAGAAATTGTTTAATTACATTTTCCAAACTCCTGTTATGAAATTCGAAGATGAATTTGAAGTAGATTCTACCAGAGATGTAATTTCAAATTTAAAGCCGAATTCTACCAGAAAAAATAGTCTGTCCTCAAGTGAGAGATTTTACTATGATATTTGGGTAGCACATTCCCACGGAAAAGAATTTCAGTTCGATGCCAGTCAATTTTTTCTATTGTCAAATAAGGAAAAGTTTGGATATTTTATTAAAAACATAGATCTATTAAAATCTTAACTTATTTAAATAAAAATGAAAAATGATAATCCAGATCATGGCAGTAAATTAAGGTTCCTGTTCATTCCGCTAAATTTACTCCCCGGAGAGGGTTCAGCTTAGTCCGGTGTATCCACATAGGCGTTTTTTCCTGGCATGATTCAAACCGTAATATTCACCTGCAGCATAATTACCAAAGAAGCCAATGATTTTTTTGCAGAGATCCACAACAAGAAAAAAAGAATGCCGCTTGTTTTAGATTATGAAGTTTCAACCTGGGGTTTGGTTCCTCATTGGGTAAACATCCTTAGCTGTTTTTGTAATCCTCTTTATTCTGTATAATTTCCAGCAATCTATCCATTGCTATTTTTGACCAACCAGAAGCACCGCTTAATTGGCGGCAATATACAATGGTTTGAGTGTTAGTCAGAAACACATCTGCGGTGAATTCTTTATCCTTATTTCTGCCTATTTTGTCCAAAACAAAAGTCGTTTTGGGTTCACTTACCCCAAACATTTTTTGAATATCTATTTCACTTAAATAACCCATGGCACCAATAATTACATATTTGAATTTTCTGTAAAATGGATTTTGAAGCAGTTCCAATCGTTGATTATTTAATACAACCCCTTTGCTGTATCTAGAGGGAATATGATTGATTTCACTCATAAAGCAATACTCAAAAAGTGAGTTTTTTTGATTACCATCATAGGTTTTAATCAGGCTTTCCCAATTGAGATCATTTACTAAACCTGCAATAATCTGTGCATATTTACCCCAGGTGTGTACTTTTTTAATTGAATTTTTGTAGAGCAGCCTGGGATTTTGGGGGTCTAAACCTTCGTTGTTTTTAAACTCATTTTTGTTAATTAATTTCCATTGCAAGGTATTATTGATGCTTTCCTGTAAAAATCCCTGGGGGTTTGAATGAATATTAAATCCTTTTTCTTTTCCGAGAAATAAAATATCTGCATCTGGATTCCCGAATCCGATGAAGTATGGGTTTGCAAGTAAATGAATGTGTGATACCTTGTTGACATTTACAGTAAGCTTGTTCCAGAATTCTGACCGTTTCTTTAAATCGTCTATATTCAGCAATTCGATAAAATCATTTGCTAATGTATCATCTATCCCTGAAGGCTGTTCTTTAAGTGATTTTATATAGTCGATGTATTTTTGATCGTAGTCTGTTTTGATTAGTTTGTTCATTCTTTTAGTAATTGAGTGGGTTGAAGGTAGTAAATTCTAAATACACATGGTGATTTACGTTTGATTCATTAAAAATAGTCGCCATTTAGACTACCCATTGTTTTGTTTTTAATATAATTTTCAATTACATTTTTAAACACTTCTAAAGGTGTCTTGTGGCCGTGTTCAAAAGTGGAACAGGTTTCAAAACTTTCATTTTTTAAAAAAGTCAGGGTTTTGTCAGGATTGATAAGAGTTTCATTCTTTCCAAAACGCTATGGATGTATGGTTTGTGTTTTTCGTTTTTGTGTGCTGTCATATCCGGTTCAAAACTTCTGGAGTGCAGTGCAGGGTTGAACAGAATGGCGTCTATACTTAATTCTTTTGCCATTCCAAAAGCGAAATAGCCCCCTAGGCATTTTCCTTTTGGGTGTGATGGAGTGGGAGTGATTGGATTTATTTTTCCTGCACTGCGGTAAATGACAAAACAACTTTTTCGGGTTTTGAAGATTCGCCGAGTTTTAATCAAACTCCATCTTTATTTGCTTTTTTATCCTTGCAGATAGAGCGAACCTCTCTGTAAATCTTTTTATAATTTTCATTGATTTCTTCTTCTGAAAAAAATTGTGTCACATCAGGTAGTTCCCTTTTAATTTTTTGCTGTTTAAATTGAACTTTTTTATCAATTCCATCGGCATACGTGACAAATTCTCCCGGTTTTAAACTAAAAAAAACATTTGCCCTAATTTTAGAAACCTCTTTTTCTCCCGTAGATATTTTTGTGTCGAAATCCAGACCGGTTCCCCGCATCACTGTTTTTGTTTGATCTTTTATGATGTCGAAAAAACGTTCGTAATAGCGCGCGGTGTCGGGATCGTTTACTTTTCCGAAGAACTGATAGGACAGATTGCTTAATATCGCCTTACTGGCCTTATCCCCATACATCATATCGTTCTGAATCTTATCCTGCATCACATATACCGTAGCGATATCATAACTCCTAAGTGTGGCCGGGATGCGATGCATATTCAATAATCTGATGGTTGGAGCTTCTTCAATTAGTAAAAAAGATGATCTGGAATGCCTTACGCTCATTTGTTTTACAATGGTGTGCATTACAGTGGCGATGACCGGGGAATATGCGGAATCATATTTCGGGTTATTTATCAATGAAATCACAGCCGGGTTTTCGGGATTATTAATGTTCAGAGGAATATCATCTGCAGCCAATGCCATAAAAATCCGTTTACTGCTAATTTTCATCAATGCAGTGGAAAGAGTGCTCTTTACCCCGGCGGTTTGTCTTTCGGAATCCTTCCCGCTTATAAAAGCATCTGCAAAAGCCCGGGAAGTCTGGTTGGATTTCAAAAAGTCGATAAGTTCATCGGTGTCCAAATATTGGTAAATGGCAATCAGGTGAGGGAGCGTACAATATTCCGGAAAAGAGACTTTCAGTTTCCATATTAGTCCGGAGATTAATCCCTGCGCGGCATCATTAAAAAATTTACCCACACCGGTGGCACCAGATTCTTTTTGTTCCAAAAGGTTTTCTATCAATACCCGCGATACTTCATTAATATCTTCTTCATTCTCCATATATTTTGGGGCTATCGGATTTACCCGATGGATGATTTTATCAAAGGAAAATATATAAAAGGGCAAATGCGGATTCCTGAATAGTGGATAGGCCATTTCGGTGATCTCGAAATCTTTATAGTCGTGTATAAGTCCACAGAATGAATTTCGGCTGAAATGCTCCAAAAGGTTATAGACCACACTTTCTGTTTTTCCACTACCTGCAGCCCCAATAATGGAAACTCCACGCTTAATATTGTCGATCTTAAATGTGCCATTCTGGGTTTTAAAATGCACCTTGTATTTTTTTTCAATATTTGATTTTTCTTTTTTAGGTATAAATACATAGAGGACCGTATTACTAAAAATAAGGGGAATGCCTAAATAAAGAGCTATAGTTGCAATTTCTCTCAAGGATGGGTTTACCGGAAAAATTGCCCAAAGGAACAAACCGCAGAGGAGTAAATTAATAGGAAATGCATAGGCTGATATTTTATACATTAGAAAGAAAATGGCACTTAAGGTCGCAATGCACAGTAAAATATTAAGGATATTAGTTTCCATTGTATTTAATTTAAATTCCTATTGATCCGGATCTTAAGGCTACATGAATTCCATTTTGAATGGATTTAATAAGTTTCACAGTTAGTTGGGCTTTAGAAAGTGGAATCATAGGGAGCATCGGCATTCCGGTTTCCCGAAGCATCTTAAAGGCCAATGCTTTTTCTGAAGCGGGAAGCCCCATAATTGCAGAAAAATATAATTTTGGGCTTTTAATAAAGTCTTTTCTGGCCTGGTATGTTTCCACAAAATTACGTTGATACTGAAATGTCTTGTCAAATGTTTTTTCAGCTTTTTGAAAAAACTCATCCCTGTTAAATCCCCTTTTAACCAATTTACCATTCATTTCAACTTCTGATGCTTTGTATTTGCTCCCGGGGGATAAACTATAGGAATTGGAAACATCTTTTCGGCTCACTATAATATGAATATGGCTTTGGTTTCCTTCCTTAATCATTCCCTGAACGATACGTTGTCCATTTTGTTGATGAGGAGCTTCTGTTTCTAGTTTAAGGATCTGCCCTTCCCGGACTTTAATATCCCCTTGCATTTCGCCGCGCTCGATTTTTCGAACCTGATTTTTGAGTTCCAGTATTTTGGTGGCATAAGTCTGGTTTTCCTTCACCTGATAGTCTGTTCCTTTAAATGTTCTCTGGTGCTCGATCTTTGCGTAATATTTAATATCATTTACATTAACAGGCCTACCATTGATTTCCCGGTTAAAGCAGGAAGCATAATCTTTCATTAATTCCCTGGTATATTGTTTTAAAGCCTCCGAGCTATTTTGAAGTTTTTTCAGTTCGTATTGCGAGGGGTTTACCGTAATAGAGTAAAATTTTGGTTCAATTTTTTTCAGCTTGGTAGTGTTGGCATCTATTTCCTTTATTAATACTTCCGGAGAAATGTCCTCCTCCCTCTGATTAAAGAAAAGCTCTTGATCCTTTTCTAAGCCAGGAAGCTGGTTTTCTTTTTCAAGATAATCGACATAATCTGCAACACTTTGAGAATAACTTGCTCCAAGTTTCTGGGGTGTGATGGTGATATACATAGTAAATTATTTATAAAAATCAGGGTGAGTATCGTCTTCTTCGTAATCCCTTTTTTTCTGATTCCAGTTTTTGTTTTTGGGATCTGCAGCTTCCATAAGTGATTCCAGAATGGCCAGCGTGGGGTTTACTTTATTCTTTTCCATATCCTTCACTATTGCGATTACTGCATTTATTCTTTTCTTCAGGCTATTTTCAATTCGTCTGCCGGTGGGACCAAAATTTTCCTTGGGAGAAATCTCATTATAAAAGAAAAAATCCAGCATTCCTGACATAGTATCCGAATGCGTTTTGTAGTGCTTTCTAGAAAATTGCTGGAAACGTTCGGCAGTTTTCTTTTCGATAGTGATGTTCTTAACCTTCTTCATTATTCAGTCATTTTTTGAAGTTTACTGGTATTTTTAACCATTTTATTGGGGTTTAGAGCCCAAAACCAGTAAATTCATTATTCTTAAATATATTAACTATTTGTAATTGATTGATAATCAATAAGTTAAAAAATAAAAGGAATGCTCAACACCGCTCCGCGTGTTATCCTCTTGCTATTCCTTTTTGTCCGCTCCGTCTTACAAAATTTAACACAATGTGGCCAATAACCAATTGCATAAACCTGGAACAAAAAAACCGATCTCTGTACTTTTTTGAATGCTCCGGTTATCAGTAAAAAGTCAAAATCGGAATCATTACATATGTCAATTATTACTGAATTCCAGTTTTTAAAAGGTACGTTTTAATTCAGATCAGCAAGGGAAAAAATTGAAATAAGATTTACTGTGTTTTCATATAGAACGGGGTCTACGAGGAGGTTTTGACCTCTTTGAAATGGCAAAAACCACCAAACGACAACAAATGAATTTTTGGTTATTTTAAACAAAATCCACAGATTTACTTTTTATATCCGGAGCGTTTTCCATTTTTGATTTTCAGGTTGGAAGAAAAAAAATTGGTTAGACTGAACGAAGCCTTGTCGGTTTTGATTTACTTCTTATAGGGCCATCGCTGTTACCATTTTTTGATATGCCTTTAACCCGGAATTTAGAATTAGGATAGGCCGCCCAAAAATCCTGAATTTTTAAATGAGTCAGCTATAAGGCCGGCTAATTTCTAAATTCCGGAACTTT
>JBDNHN010000553.1:0-2367 GCA_041688725.1 Gillisia sp. | reverse complement strand
TAATGGTTTGGTTTTATTTTCTACTAGCTTATATTCTTTTTGTGTGTTTGAACCATTTACGATAATATTTTTGAAATCATCTTCTTTCAAGTTAATTTCTGTAATACCTGGTTCGATAAAGAAATGACCTAGATTAGGATCCTCCATACTCTTAAATTCGGTATTTCCAATAATAGAAACTCTCTGAACACTGCTTAATTTACCAGTAGTTTGAAAATTACCATTTTCGATCTTCAATGTGTCACTTATGGGGTTTCCATTTACATCAATATATCTTAAGACAATTTTTTCAGTATTTTTTCCTGTAAAATCTCCATTTAATTTAAAATCTTGAGAAAATGAAAATATAGGTAAAATAAGAAATAGAATAAAATTTGTTGTTTTCATAATATTTTAATTTTTGCTTGTTGCCAACGGCAGTCTGTCTAATAACCTTAGTAGTTCTGCCAATTTCGGACTAAAATAAGCCTTTTTGTAGCAGGCTTAAAAATAAAGTGGGAATTATGGATGTTGTAATTAAAAGTGGGTATAAACCCCAAAATCGCTCTACACCCGTTTATTAAGGTAATTAAATAAGCACAAGTGGGTTCCAGTACCCCTTTCAATGCTTTTTCACCTATCAGATTTAATATGCGTCTGAGATTATAAGCAATAAAGATAAAACCAACATCTGCAGAGGCCCGTTTCTTTCCTTTCTTAGAAAGGATATGATCAAAACCCCATTGTCTTTTCATGGTTCCAAAGGGATGTTCTACAATTGCTTGCCTGCGGCGGTACAATTGGGGATCAGCCTCCATATTTTTTTTATTTTGTTCATAAACAGGAGTGTAAATATTCCTTGCCAGGATCCTCCCGTTTTTTGCCGTCGTACATAGCTCGCGAACCGGGCAGCCTTTGCAGGCTTTTGTTTTATACTGCTTGAATTTCGATTCGTTGGATTTCCCACGGTGGTTGATATAAAAGTTCCCGTTGGTTTCTAAAAAATGGCCCTGCGGACAGATGTAATGATCTTCCCGGGGATCGTAAATAAAATGCTGGATATTATACCTGGGATCTGGCGCATTGGAAGCTGGTGCCGGAATGGCTACCAGGGTTTTAATATTTAGTTTCTGCGCAATTTCCAACTCAGAACCTGTATGATAGCCTTTGTCAAAAAGAGCCGTAAAACTATTATTCCCCAGAATGGATTTTGCCCTTCTCACCATAGCTCCCATCGCCTTTCTATCGTTGTGGCTGGTGACTTCATAATCAATAGGTATGCAATTCTCGGCATCTACAGTGGACTGGACATTGTAAGCTACTTCAGTGATATTACTACGCAAGACCATATGGCGGCTCTCGGGATCTGAGGTAGAAATTTGTTCTTCTTTGGTTTGATCTAACTGCTCTTGTAATTTATGGTATTTATCCTTTCGGGTATTGTGCTTGTTCATTTCCTTATGAATATTTTCTTTAGCTAAAGTACTATCAGCCAGTTCCAGGGCATCGTTATATCCCTGAAGCTTGTTGTCAATATAATTAAGGTGGCGATCAATCTTCTTTTTATTGAAGTTGTTCTTTTTGCTGTTCTGGGCCCGCAGCTTGGTGCCGTCACCTGCAATAAGCTTCCCTCCAATCAAATTAAAGTTTTTTGCCAGCGCTACCGTGGCCCGAAATACTTTTTTGATGGCATCGGGATTGTCCTTTCTGAAATTCGCAATGGTATTATGATCTGGTGAAAGTTGCTGTAGGAGCCACATCAATTCAATGTTGCGTTTGGATTCACGCTCCAGGTTTCGGGAGGAGCGAAGACGGTTCATATAACCGTAGATAAATAATTTTAGTAGTACCCCCGGGTGGTAGGCTGGTCTTCCTCCTTCAGGAAAATGTATCCGAAAGCCCATCTTTTCCAGGTTCAGGCTATCAACAAAAATATCTACGGCCCTTACCTCATTTTCCTGATCAATAGCATCTTCCAGCGATACAGGGAACAGCGAGGATTGTTTGCGGTCTTTTCCTTCTATAAATCTCATAGCATGAAGATAATACTAATCTCAAAGGAGTAGAAACAAAAATCACAATAGAAGTTAACAAAGTTATTAAGAATGGTAGGTTATTAGACAGTCTGACGCTTAAGCTATGAGTAGTGCGGAGGCAAGGAAACCCTTTCGTTTCCGTCTGAGCACGTAGCAAAAGCTTTTTGTTTTGTTTTAACTTTTTTTCATCAGAGCAAAATCCTAAAGATTTTGCGGACACATAAATATACACAAACCATTGAATTATACACTAAAACCCGCATTACTTATAGGTTTTGTTGTATGCTGCCTTTTACGATTTCAATTTAGGTAATTCAAAATGAATTTCTGCTTTTGCGCGAATTTTCAAAAG
>JBDNHN010000552.1:0-7355 GCA_041688725.1 Gillisia sp. | reverse complement strand
TAAATTGATTGAAATATTTCAAAGTTAGATTGTTATGAGTGAAAATAAGTTTAAACTAAAAACCATACAAGAGTTAAAAAACCATCATTTCTTAGTAGAAAAATACCAAAGAGGATATAAATGGGATATACTTCAAGTAGAAGAATTGCTCAATGATATAGAAGAATTTAATCCTGAACAAAATGGTTTTTACTGCCTGCAACCTATAGTAGTTAAAAAATTAACTAAAAACGAATTGCCAAATGCTTCCTTTGAATTGTTAGATGGGCAACAGCGCTGTACTACACTATTTATTATTTTAAACATTTTACAACAGGCTGATGTTCTTAAAATCGATAAACCATTATTTACAATAAGTTACAAAACCAGAACAGAAAGCGAAATCTTTTTAGAAAACATTCATAATCTACATAAGGAGATAGCAATATTGCAGGAGGTAAGCCAAGATAATATTAATGAATTGTGGGAGGACTATATTAAGAATAAGCAAAAACTAAACAACGTAGATAATTACCACTTTTTGATGGCTTATTGTGTAATAAGAAATTGGATAAAACAGAGAAGCCCTTCACAGTTAATTGAGTTCAAAGATAAATTGTTATTTAATACCAAAGTTATATGGTATAACGTGGTAAGCGAAGGAACCTCAGAAGAAGTGTTTATAAATTTTAACCAAGGAAAAATTGAATTAGCACAAGCAGAACTCATTAAAGCCTTATTTGTACTACAACTAAAGAACGAAACCAATACGGAGCTCCAAGTATTAAAAATAAATCAGTTTGCACAAGAATGGAATGCTATTGAGAATAAGTTGCAAGATGATAGTTTTTGGTATTTTGTGAGTAATGATAATAGCGATGAAGATCAGGCTAATCGTATAGATTTACTATTCAATATTGTAAAAGAAAAAAACAATAAGTCAAAAGACAAACTCTATTCATACAGGAAATATTTAGAGGATTTTATTCGAGAAAACAAGGAGTCAACTAATGACCCAGATCCTTTGGAGTGGTTTGAAATTAAAAACACCTTCGATATACTTCTAGAATGGTATGATGATAGAGGTTTGTATCACTTAATTGGTTATATAATTTATGAAAAACTGGATGATATTAAAACTATCATAAAACAATATAAGAAGTTAACCTCTAAATCGGCATTTAAAGGACAGTTGAAAAACCTAATTTATACCAAGTATTTAAAAGAAGATAAATATAAGTTAGAACATTTGAATTATGAATCGCCAAGACAAACACATTCTATATTGCTATTGTTTAATTTAATTTCTTACGAGAATAGTGATTTTTCCTATCGTTTTCCATTCCATTTATTTAAAACAACCTTTTGGAGTTTAGAGCATATCCACGCTCAAAATTCAGAAAAATTTGAAACGATTAAACAAGTAAAAGATTGGGTTTCCGATTTAAAAAACCTAAATCGGAACTTTAAAAAAGAAAAAGAGCATCAACAAGTAAACATTGATTTTTCTGAAATAGATAGATTTATTGAGTCCTTAAACCCTAAAGAACAAATATCAAAAGAATTAAAGGGGATAATGAATAGTTTAGAAACATTAACCAACGATGTTTTTAATAAACATAGTCTGGAAAATATTTGTTTGTTAGATGGTGTTTCCAACAGTTCTTTTAATAATGACAACTTTACAAGTAAACGAGATAAATTATTAAAAATTGATTCAGGTAATTATATAAATGAAAAAGGACAAAGAGTTAAAGCGTTTATTCCCTTAGCAACTAAAAATATTTTTTTAAAATACTACACACAAGAAGCATCAAACTTTCAAATGAGTTATTGGGGATATGAAGATAGAAAGCAATATGTTGCTTTTATAGAGAAAACATTTACCTCTTTTTTTAATTTAAAATCAGAAAAAGATGGAGAATAAAAATATACATACATTTTGGATTTATTAAGTACTCACCAAATTGAAATCCCTGTAATTCAAAGAGATTATGCCCAAGGACGTACTGAAAAAAGAGTAAATCAAATACGTGTCAATTTTGTGGAATCGTTATTAGAAGCATTATTTACCAAGGAAAAAATATCGTTAGGCTTTGTTTATGGTAAAATTGAAGGAAAAGAGCAAGAACTTATCCTACAAAACAATAGAGAAGCAGTAAATGTTATGCTTACGGCTGTAAAAAGCTATGCCAACAGTTTAGATCTAGGGATACAATATAACCTAAAAAGCAAACAAAGAAGCTCAACAACACCTTATACCAAATTAATACCATTAGATGGTCAACAACGCTTAACAACACTCTTTCTGTTACATTGGTATCTAATTCAGCGATTAGGGGGAGAAGCTATACAAGAGCGTTTAGATGTATTAGCAGGTTTTGGCTATCAAACCAGAAAAACAACGAGAGATTTTTGTCTGGCAATTACGAATGGTGAGAATAAACTTGCATTGGATAGTTTTAAGTTTGAAAAATTATCAGATAGTATTGTAAACAACACTTGGTTTTTGCGCAATTGGTTACGTGACCCAAGTATCAAAGGAATGCTTGTAATGTTAGATGAAATTAACACGCAAGTAAATAAAGTAAATGAAGATGTTACGAATACTTTTGAAACATTATGGGAAAGCTTAATTGCTCATAAATTAATTCAATTCGATTTTTTAGATTTAGACGAACTAAGGCAAACTGATGAATTATATGTAAAAATGAACGCAAGAGGAAAACCTCTTTCAGATTTTGAACATTTTAAAGCATGGTTACAGCAAGAAACAAAAGAAGGAATTGAAGAGGTAAATTGGACTCATAAAGTTGATACGGATTGGTACGATCTTTTTTGGATAAATAAGCCTGTAAAAGAATATGTAGTTGACAAAACAGTATATAGTTTTTTTAAAAGTATTTGTTTAATCGATTTTTTAACTAAAGAAAAAGAGAGTAAACGAAAATTTATAGACAGCATAATTACTAAAAGTGATAGTTACATTCCTCTAAGGGAGTTTAAAGGAGTTGAGTTTTATTCAGTTGATACTCTAAACTTTTTATTTAAAACATTAAATAGCTTAAAAAACAATGATTTAAAGGTTTATCAAGGTTGGCTTACTGATATTTATAAAGCACCATTTACAAAAAGTGAAAAACTGCCCTTTAAATTTTTATCGAGTAGCAGTAAAAGTATCGATTATTATGAAAGAGTATATTATTATGCTTTTATCTTATTTTTAATCGATGCAAATCGAATTCAAGAAGAGGAAAAAGAAATTAAGTTTAAAGAATGGATGCGTATTACACGTAACATAATTTACAACACATTAATTCAAAATCCTGAAAACTTTATTGATGCGATTAAATCTTTGAAAGAGTTATCAAAACATAAATTTGAAATAACAAAATATCTTTTATCAGGAGATGTAAGTATATCTTTTTATGCTAAAATACAAGTAGAAGAAGAAATTACAAAATTAAAGTATTTTAATGTTGAAGGGTTTAAAGAGTCAATTAAAGAGTTTGAGAACAACAATTATTTTTATGGACAGATAGGCTTTATTTTTAAGTTAATTCCAGAAGAGCAAAATGAAGATTTAGAGGTTTTCAATTTATATGCAAATAGAGTAAGTTATTATTTTGATGAAAACATTGAAAATAAAAGTTGGGAGTTACAGCGTAAATTGTTAATGATTAGGAATTATTTTATTCATATTTCTGGTACTAAATTGAGGTTTAATAAAAAGGACGCAGGGAGTTTAAGGGCAAGAAATGATAATTGGAGAAAAGTATTTAATGCAGATGTAGATAGTAATACATTTCAAGCATTTAAGCAATTAATAATAAATGATGATACCGTAATCGATAGTTCAATTATTGGCGATTGGAGGAAATTTTTTATAAAGTATCCTGAAATAATGTCCTACTGCAACGAAACCTTTATCGATTTTTATCACGATTTCGATATTCGCTTAATTAAGCAAACAACATATAATGGTAAGCACGCAGATTTATATTCTTATATATTGTTCCTACATCTTTATAAGGAAAAAGAGGATTTTATTGAATTGAATTTTGAATATAAGGATGTAAATAATTTCAGAACAAATACAAGTATTCCCTTTTTTGAAATAAAGAAAAAAGAAAAACCATATTTAGAAGTGTATTATTATCCAAATGGAGAAAGTAAAACTGGTGAATATAAAATTGAATTAAAAAATGGTTTTAAAAACGACTTTTTTGAAAAATATATAAGTAGTCCAAAAGAGAGAATTATTCCAATTAATGAAATAACTGATGTAAATAATTTTATTGAAGAATTATCTCTGGAATTAAAAAAATAGAAAATGAATGTAGTTGGCCAAATAGAACGCATCACGCAAAATAGAATAGTAAAACTATTTCAAGAAGAATTGAACTATAGCTATTTGGGCAATTGGGAAGAACGTAAAAATAATAGCAATATTGAAGATGCGTTACTAACCGGATATTTACATAGAAAAGGCTACAATGCGGCCCAGATTACAAAGGCTATTTACGAGCTAAAATCAAAAGCTAACAACTTTAATGATAGCCTATATACTACTAATAAGAACGTGTATGCATTATTACGTTATGGCGCAGATATAAAAACAGAAGTAGGTAAAAAAACCGAGAAAGTTCATCTTATAGATTGGAAAAATTGGGATAAAAATGATTTTGCCATTGCTGAAGAAGTCACCATAACTGGTAGTAAAACTAAAAGGCCCGATGTTGTTATTTATGTAAATGGAATTGCATTAGCAGTTTTAGAATTAAAAAGAAGTACAATTCCTATTGGTGAAGCTACCAGACAGAGTAATGTGAATCAGCAAGATGGTTTTATTCAGAACTTCTTTGCCACGGTACAATATATCTTTTCTGCAAACGATACGGAAGGCTTGGCGTATGGAACCATAGGAACACCACAAAAGTGGTATTTAAAATGGAAGGAAGATATAGAAGATAATAGTAGATTACTTTCTGATAAGTACCTCTTAAAGATGTGCAGTAAGGATCGTTTTTTAGAGATTATCTACAATTTTATCGTTTTTGATGGTGGCGTTAAAAAACTAACAAGAGTGCACCAATACTTTGGTGTTAAGGAAGCCCAAAAGCATATCAAGAAATATGAAGGCGGTATTATATGGCATACGCAAGGAAGTGGTAAAAGTATCACTATGGTGTATTTAGCTAAATGGATTTTGGAAAATAATCCTAATGCCAGAGTAGCCATTTTAACAGACCGTGACGAGTTAGATAAACAAATAGAAAGTGTATTTAAAGATGCCGATGAAAAAATTTACCGTACAAAAAGCGGTAAAGATTTAATGCAGAAATTAAGTAGCCCTAACCCCAGGCTGTTGTGCTCTCTAGTTCATAAGTTCGGAAAAAGAGATACAGATAATTTTAATAGGTATATCAAAGAGTTAGAAAGTCAGCCCTCGCAAACGGTAGGAGAATTATTTGTGTTTGTAGATGAATGTCATCGTACCCAAGGTGGTCGGTTACATCGCACGATGAAAGCTATGTTACCTAATGCAGTTTTTATAGGGTTTACAGGCACACCATTACTAAAAAAGGATAAACAAACTAGTTTAGAAGTTTTTGGCAAATACATTCATACCTATAAATTTAATGAAGGCGTAGAGGAAGGTGTTATTTTAGATTTGGTTTACGAAGCGAGAGATATAGACCAACGTATTACTCCTCAAAAACGCATTGACGAATATTTTAATATTTCTACCAAAGACTTAAACGATTTTCAAAAATCGGAGCTCAAAAATAAGTGGGGTACGATGCAAAAAGTATTGAGTAGTCGCTCCAGAATGGAAAAGATTATAAGCGATATTATATACGATTTCAAAAAGAGACCAAGACTCAATGATAATCGAGGTAATGCTATTTTAGTAGCTAGCTCTATCTATGAGGCGTGTCGCTATTATGAATTATTTAAAAGCACCAATTCCGAACTTAAAGGAAAAGTAGGTCTGGTGACCTCCTATAGTCCACAAACCAGTGATATAACTACAGAAGATACTGGCGCAGGTACAGATACTGAAAAACAGTTTATGTACAATTTATATCAAGATATTTTAGGTTCAAAATCAACCGAACAATATGAAGATTGGGCAAAAGCTAAATTTAAAGACGAACCTGCCAATATGAAGCTACTAATTGTAGTTTCTAAATTATTAACTGGTTTTGATGCCCCTAGCTGTACATATCTTTACATTGACAAAAGCATGCAAGATCATGGCTTATTTCAAGCCATTTGTAGGGTAAATCGTTTAGATACCGCAGATAAACAATTTGGTTATATCGTAGATTATAAAGATTTGTTTAAGAATTTGGTGAATGACGATGGTACAGGTGCATTACAAGTTTATACGTCAGATTTAGATTATGATGACTTTGAAGCTACAGATATTGAAGTTATGCTTCAAGATCGATTAATAAAAGGGAAAGAACGTCTAGATAATTCCTTAGAAGAGCTTCATATTTTATGTGAGGCTGTTGCTTTACCAAGAACATCATTGGAATATCAACATTATTTTTGTGGGAACACAGAAGTTGAAGCCGAATTGAAAGCTACTGAACCGCAAAGAAATACGCTTTATAAAAAAACAGTTTCCTTAATACGTGCTTATGCAAACTTATTGGAAGATATGGAAGAAGCTGGTTATTCTTATAAGGAGCAAGAAGGCATAAAACGGGAAGTAGATTTTTATGTTAATCTAAGAGAAGAGATTAAGCAAGCAAGTGGGGAAAAATTAGATGTAAAAGAGTTCGAGGCAGATATGCGTCATCTTATAGATACATATATTCAGGCAGATGAGCCAGAAACAATATCTCCCTTTGCTGACATGTCATTGTTAGACATTATCGTAAAATCTGGTATGGCAGATGCTATAAATTCTTTATCGGGAGGAATTAAATCTGATCGAGGTGCTATAGCTGAAACTATAGAAAATAATGTTCGGAAAAAAATCATCAAAGAACAATTAATTGATCCTGCTTTTTTTGAAGATATGTCTAAACTATTAGCTGAAATAATAAAAGAGCGTAAAGCGAATGCAACTAGTTATGAAGCCTATTTACAAAGGATTGGGGATTTAGTTAAAAAAGTAACCGAAGGGAAAAGTGAAGAAACTCCGGAAGGTTTAACTACAATAGCGCAACGAGCCTTGTATAATAATTTAAACAACAATGAATCATTAGCTATGCAACTTGACCTTTCAGTAAAAGAGGTTAAGCGTGATGGTTGGCGTGGAAATTTGGCGAAGGAAAGAGAAATTAAGGCTGAAATATACAAACAACTATCCAAGTATGCTGTAGATACAGGTCTAGACATTGCTAATGAACCACCAC
>JBDNHN010000551.1:0-3534 GCA_041688725.1 Gillisia sp. | reverse complement strand
GGTTACCATAGGTTTCAGGTTCTCTGCTGCCAAGCAAATTTAAATTAGGTCCGTTAATAATTAATAATTTCATTTTTTTATATTGTTTAAGCGATGGCTAAAGATATTTAAATTTGAAGCATAAAAAAAACGGAAGCTGTCACTCCCGTTTTTTCTAAAATAATTCTCCTTTAAAATCAATCTTATTTTTTATGATAAATATCTTTTGTTATATTAAAACCCAAATTCAATGCCCAGATTTACCGAGTTAAAGGAACCTCCGTCAACTTCTATTCCGGAATAAGACGCAATTAATCCTATTAATCCAAAATCATAACCAAGTTTAGGTCTGTAAAAAAAGCCTCCATCATTTCCATCATCGGCTCCAATAGCATAACCTAAATCAGCTCCAATAAAAAATGCGTTTGAAAGCCCAAAACGGCCGGAAGCAGCCAATGGAATAAAATGATAATCTACTGCCTCTCCATCACCTAAAAAATGTGAATATCCCACAAGTGGACCTACACTAAATACATCTGCCACACCAAAAAGGTAAGCAATGTCAGCTCCAAAATTTAATGTTGAAAAATCATCTGCATCACCCAATGGAACCCCGGCATTTACACCCATTCTAATTTCACCTTGTGCATAAGAGCCTGCAATTCCAAAAATGATGAAAACGACTATTAAAAGTAATTTTTTCATGATAATATATTAATTGATTAGTGTATTAAATTTATGAATAAATCTAAATACAGAAATTACTTATAGGAATCAATTAACATTAATGTTAAAAAATACTAAAATATTTAAAACAAAAAAAAGTAGGGGCCAAGGCGCCCACTTTTTAAAAGTTATCATTCTTTTTTTAAAAAATAAAGCCTATTCCAGCCTGAACTACGGAGTGTTTTGCATCTGCACCAGAAAATACATTATTGGAAAAACTGTCATCATAAATTTCGGTCAAACCAATATTGTAACGCCCGTTTACAAAGAATCCGCCTCTGAATTTATAGGAAGCTCCCAACGCAGCACTAAAATCAACCTTATTGAATTGATCTTCGCTTAATGAAATTTCCCCGTTATTTGTACTGGAAGGATTATAATCTATTTCACTGTTTACCAAAAATCCTACTTGTGGACCTGCTTCCAATGCTAATCCGTCAAATACATAAAACTTAGCTAGAACAGGAATATTGATATAATCCAACTGGTATTCAATACCATCTGCATTATTCCTGTCTTCAATATCATATCCTTGTCCTGAATAAAGCACCTCTGGCTGAACAGAAAATTTGTCGGTTAAAGGAATCTCAGCTAAAAGGCCCAAATTAAAAGAAGTTCTTCCATTTGGATCGTTAAAGGCATTTGCCCCATCTCCGGAAAAGGTGGAAAAGTTAGCGCCTCCTTTAACACCAAACATTACATATTCCTGTGCGCTCACCGCGGTAATTCCAAATAAAGCAATTGCTATTGATAAAACTGATTTTTTCATATCTTTTGTTTTTAAATTAAAGACCAAAATTAGGCTTACATTTGTTAAGAAATTGCTCACCAATGCATAAAGTATTGACAACACTATTTTTGAATTTTGTTAATAACCACTCTAATGACCTGGCATCAAGCTCTTAGTGATTTTAAGAATTATCTACTGTTAGAGCGTGGTTTAGCGGAGAATTCCGTCTTTAATTATTCTTTGGACATTAAAAAACTTATCAACTACTTAGAAGCCAATTCTATAGCTATTTCCCCATTAAAAATTTCAGAAGATATTCTTCAGAAATTTATATATGAGGTAGCAAAAGTGGTAAATGCCCGATCGCAATCGCGTATAATTTCTGGTTTAAAAAGTTTCTTTATTTATTTGATTTTTGAAGGTTACCGAGAAAACAACCCTATGGAATTGATAGAATCCCCAAAAATTGGACGCAAACTACCTGATACCCTCTCTATTGATGAAATTGATAATTTGGTCCACTCTGTAGATTTGAGTACCAAAGAAGGTGAACGCAACCAGACAATAATTGAAACCCTTTATGGATGTGGGTTACGTGTTTCAGAATTGATCGACTTAAAATTATCTGATCTGTTTTTTAAAGAGGGCTTTATAAAAGTAACGGGTAAAGGCAATAAGCAACGTTTTGTGCCTATAGGTGAAGTCACCCAACAATATATTTCAGAATATATCAGAAATTCCAGAACACTGGTTCCTTTAAAGAAAAAAGCTACAGATGTGCTGTTTTTAAATCGCCGCGGAAATATTCTTACCCGGGCAATGATCTTCACCATTGTAAAAAATCTTGCCGTAGTAGCAGATCTTCAGAAAAACATAAGTCCGCATACCTTCCGCCATTCCTTCGCCACGCATCTTTTGGAAAATGGAGCCGATTTAAGAGCGATCCAGCAAATGTTGGGGCACGAGAGCATCACTACTACTGAAATTTATATGCACGTGGATAAAAGCCACCTTCAGAAGGTAATTACACAATTTCATCCCCGCAGAATTTATTAATATTTTGCTAAAGTGATATCATTATTTTTTAATGAGGTTTGCTCTTGATATCTTTAGACAAAATAAATAAAAATGAAAGTTTTAAAATTTAAAAACGGGGATGAGATGCCAGCTATTGGACTTGGAACCTGGAAATCGGATAAAGGCGAAGTAGGAAAAGCGATGAAAATCGCTATAAATAACGGCTATAGGCATATAGATTGCGCGGCCATTTATGGAAATGAAGCCGAAATTGGAGATGCACTTTCTGAAATATTTGAGGAGGGAAAAGTTAAACGTGAAGATCTTTGGATCACTTCCAAACTATGGAATGATTCACATAAAAAAGAAGACGTGATACCCGCTCTTGAAACTACCCTGAAGGATCTGCAACTGGATTACCTTGATCTATACCTTATACATTGGCCGGTAGCATTTAAACCTGGAATTGGGTTTCCTGAAAAGGACGAGCAATTTATTTCTCTGGAAGAAGCTCCTATTATTGAAACCTGGAATAGCATGTTAGAGGCAAAAAAATTAGGGTTGACAAGACATGTTGGGGTTTCAAATTTCAGTATTCCAAAACTAAAAAACCTTATTCAGGAAACTGAAGTTATTCCTGAGCTGAACCAGGTGGAATTACATCCTTATTTACAGCAAAATGAACTTTTGGAATTTTGCAAAAAAACAGGAATTCATTTAACTGCTTTTTCTCCATTGGGAAGCGGAGACCGTATAGATGCTATGAAAGCTCCGGATGAACCTTCTTTACTTGAAAACAAAGTAATAAAGGAAATTGCAAAAAAACACGCTGCGACCCCGGGACAGGTTCTTATCAAATGGAATGTGATGCGCGGTACTGCAGTCATACCAAAATCCGTGAATGAAGGTAGGATCATTGAGAATTTAAAAAGCCTAAGTGTTAATCTGGACGAAGAAGATCTTAAGAAAATCGCCAATCTCGATAAACACTTCCGATATGTAACTGGAGAATTTTTTGTTACCGAAGGCAATACCTATGAAAACATCTATGATGAGAAATAAATTCAAAATTCAAATTCCCG
>JBDNHN010000550.1:0-5680 GCA_041688725.1 Gillisia sp. | reverse complement strand
TAGGGCTATTTCGATGAAGATGTTCCAACACCTCAATCTCTTCTTTTTTAAGTACTAAGTATCTCATATAGAGATAAATATACAACTATTATTACCTATAAACAATAAAATGCGACATTATTTTATTCTAATTACTTAGATTATAATTTATTCAGAAACCTTTTTATATTTACTTAACTCGTATTCGATATAGGTTGTATTATTTATTAAAATTGATTCGGAAAAAGATTCTATAGGAATAATAGATTGTTCGCTACAAGGTAAGTCAATTATTATTTCATCGTTTGATGATATAGAAAATGAACCAATGACAATCTTCTATCATATTTGAAACGATAATTTCTGAATTTTCTTTAAACCAAATATCATAAACTTCTCCAGAATCATAAGGAGACCACGAAGCTTGACTACCGCCGTCAGTTGAATAAATCTCGATTAATTTCCATTTTCCAAATAGTCCTTAGGGCACATTGTTTTCAGGTTTGTCATCATTCTTGGAACAACTTAAACCCATTATAATTAGTATTAAAATAATCCTTTTCATATGTGTTTTATTTTGTTATTTATTGGTCATAACTTGTTCCGATAATTCGGGATGTAATTCGCATATCCCTGCCGGCAGGCAGGTTCATTGGCTTTGCATCGAGTTTCCGTTATGCTCATTTCATACACATAACATATTATTCAGATATTTTTGAATATTTGGTTTTAAGGATATCAGGTATGTAATTATCTCTTAAAATTAAGGTGTCTATCGTTAGAGTTTCAATTGTAAATGGATATGCTGAGGCGCAAGGATGAAAAGTAATTTGATCATTATCTAAAGAAAAACTACCATTATTACAGTTTTCATCGTTGTCTTTACTTATATAAGTATTGTTTTCTTTAATCCAAATATCATAAACTTCTCCAGAATCGTAAGGAGACCAAGATGCTGGACTACCGCCGTCAGTAGAATAAACTTCCACAATTTTCCATTTTCCAATTAGTTCTTGGGGCATGTTGTTTTGAGACTTGTCATCGTGCTTGGAACAACTTAGTGATAACATCATATATAGTATATAAACCAAATTTTTCATTATTTTGTATAATTTTTATTCAACAATTATTTTTTGAGTGATTGTTTCGTTTTTTACGGAGACTTTAAATATATAAATACCTTTTCTAAGTCCGTTTGTTGTAAAAGAATTGAGTTTGAAAGATTTTACCTCAATACCATAAATATTATATAACTTGGCGGTTTTAATGTCTTTGTCTTCAACTTTTTCAGTATTAGGGGAACTTGTTTTGGCACAAGGGTCAATAATTTTAAAAGCACTATATTCATGGTCCTTGGTTTTTGATAATCTGTAGCCTTCACAAGGAATAGGCTCTGGAGGGGTAATGGTTTTATAAAAATAAGTTGTATCACAAGCACTATTGTTAACAACTTTAATTAATGCATTAATTGACCAATTGGTACTGTTGCCATGGGCAAAATTTTCAAAACTGTTGATGGCAGAACCCATTACAGGATTTCCCGTTGATGAGATTTTCTCCCATTTAATATAGGTGATGTTCTGTTTGTGAATATCTGAATTAACACCTGTTAATTCCAAAAACACGTAATTAGTATCAGGATCAAGAATAACATCCACCTTTGGTTTACCAATCCAAATTTCCTTTAGGAACGTAAAACCGCTTACTACGGCATTAATTGAAGCTTCTTCATTTACAGAAGTATTTATAGGTTTTACCGTAATGCTATTACTGGTACTATTTAATATCTGTAGGTTTGAAGAGACCGAAAATATTGCTGTACCGCAAGGTACACGATATGTGGTTGTTTCATCACTGCAAATAGTTGAATTGCCCAGTAAAGTAGCGGCAGTACAATTGCAACTTATGACGGATTGTAAAACGGATTCATTTAGTATGGCATCACGGATTCTAATGCCTTGTTGGTTTGTAAAATGTTTTGAACAAGGAGGACTTGTATATGACATTATATTTTCAGTGTCAGGGTTATATCCGTCATTTTTGGTGTAGTTACAATTAGAGTCTACATAATAAGGATTAGTACCACTATTAAGATTTCTTAACCCAGAATCGGGAGGAGTGTCGCAAATTAAGTCACCTGCCCAACTACAGTTGTCAGCATTTTCTATACCAAATTGAGTTTCGTGGGTGTGATATAAGCTTAGACAATGACCAATTTCATGTGATGATGAACTTGTTAATGCGGCGGATGTTTTTATAACAAGATTCTTACTCGGCATATCTTCGGCCCATCCATTGAAGAAAGCATTGTCAACAATATAAAAGTTAATTGCATTGGGAACGTTATTGAGTAAAATTAAATCAGGTAGTTGTGAAGGATATTGAATGTTGTTTAAAGAAGAATTATTAATATAATCATAACCAACATTGTTAAAAGCTATATTATACGGACTGAAATCAATATTAAGATTTTCAATAATAATGTTTGTTTCATAACTTCGGATCCCACCTGAATTATTATCGTTCCTGACAATGTGAAAGTAAACATTTAAACACAAGGTTTCTTCATTGGAACTATTTCCATATAACATCTTTGATAATGAAGTATGATTTACTATAGGCGAGTTTGTTGTTGTAGCACAAAAATCCTGCCCCATTACAAAATTGGAAAATAAAATGTAAAGTGTAAGAATAGTAATTTTTTTCTCATTTCTTATGTTTTAAATTATATACAATGGTATATGCGTTGTGTAGACAAGCGGAGTTTCACTCCAAGTCTCTCACAGAGCCATACTTGATAATCTATAACAATAAGGCACTTGTTAAGCTTTTCAAATACCAAAGTAATTAAAAAATTGTTTGAATGGCAGATTTTTTGTAGTTATTTTGATTTTTCTGCAATTTATATTGGGCAAATCCCGCATCTCTTGAAAAAATAACCGATTTTCCAAATCCTATTTTAAGCCGAAAGCTATCACCAAGTTTCTCAAAATTCTCATGGTGAAAGGGCAGTGGGTTTTTTAGGATGCCACCCGAATTGGCATAAAACCGAAACATTGAAACTATGGGAAAATTCATCTTAGAAATAATCGATTATAATATATTCAACAAAAATCTGTGCTTTAATAAAAGTTGTGTAATTTTTTATTAGCCTTTTGAATAACTTTCCATTCTTTTAAATCTGAAAAAATCGATTGTTTTTTATCCAATAAACCTTCTTTATTCCTAAACAGTTCTTTTTTCCCGCAGAATTTCGCAGATCTTTGTATTCAAAATACCAGAAAATACTAATTTAAATTTAATGATATTGGTAAACTTTTCGCAGATTTCCGCAGATTTAAATAATATTTTTTCGAGCTAATCTGAGAATTTTAAATCTCTTGGCTTCAATGTGAACTTTTTTATCCTTTTAATAGATCGATAGCTTTTTATCCTGGAATCCTTCTAATCCTTTTTCCAGCAGAGTTTCGCAGGTCTTTGTGTTCTCTATCCTGAAAATCCATATTTCATTTTAATGATTTTTTCAACCTTGCGCAGATTTCCTTTGATTTAAATGTGTTTTTTCAACGAAATTCTGCGGGAATCCTTTTTAAAGTAAAGTTTCTGACAACGTTCCGTGATAGGATCATTTAAAACAAACCACCCTGAAGATTTCCCCTAATCCTGCCCAAATGTTTATAGGCGGCATCGGTAACTTCCCGGCCACGGGGAGTTCTGTAAATAAAGCCCTGTTGAATTAAAAAAGGCTCATAAACCTCCTCGATAGTTTCGGCGCTTTCGCTTACCGCTGTTGCCAGAGTAGAGATTCCTACGGGACCACCTTTAAATTTATCGATGATAGTGGTGAGGATTTTATTGTCCATTTCGTCCAAACCATGAGCATCCACATTAAGTGCATGAAGACTGAATTTAGCGATTTCCATATCAATTTTACCGTTCCCCTTAATTTGAGCAAAATCGCGGACACGTCTTAACAGGGCATTGGCAATACGCGGTGTGCCCCTGCTTCTGCCGGCAATTTCTATGGCGGCATCTAAAGATATTGGGACTCTCAAAATTTCGGAACTGCGTTGAACTATGGTTGAAAGTAATTCGGTGGAATAATATTGAAGTCGGCTGGAAATTCCAAATCTAGCTCTCATAGGTGCGGTTAGCAAACCTGAACGGGTTGTTGCGCCAATAAGGGTAAAGGGATTTAGATTTATTTGAACGGTTCGCGCGTTGGGACCGGATTCAATCATGATATCAATCTTATAATCCTCCATTGCCGAATACAAATACTCTTCAACTATTGGGCTCAACCTGTGAATTTCATCTATAAAAAGGACATCGCGCTCTTCCAGATTGGTTAGTAATCCTGCCAAATCACCCGGTTTGTCCACAACGGGACCGGAGGTTACTTTTATGCCCACATTCAACTCATTTGCCAGTATATAGGCAAGCGTAGTTTTTCCAAGTCCGGGAGGACCATGAAAAAGGGTGTGATCCAGGGCTTCGCCACGCTGGTTAGCGGCTTTTACAAACACCTTCAAATTTTCCAGAATTTGATCCTGTCCGGCAAAATCATCAAAGGAGAGAGGGCGTAAAGCTTTATCCACTTCCAATTCTTCTGAAGAAAAATTATCGCCAGTTGGATCCAAGTGTTCATTCATATTAGGTGTATTTATGAAAACAAAGATAAAATAAAAAAGCCTCTTCATTCGGAATGTTCCGGTAGAAAAGGCTTTTTTATTAAAATGATACTTATTCTTTAATGACTCATTTCTTCTTCATTTTCCTGAAGAGGTACATTTTGAGGAATAAAATCCTGGCCTTTAATAACGTATTCGCCATCTTCATTGGTTTTACTGTAATCGTAAGGCCAACGGTAAACCGAAGGAATTTCGCCTGGCCAGTTTCCGTGAAGGTGTTCTACGGGAGTGGTCCATTCCAAGGAATTCGAACTCCAGGGGTTTTGAACAGCTTTTTTTCCGAAGAAAATAGAATGAAAGAAGTTATATAAAAATACCAACTGAATACCTGCGGTAATCAATGCAAAAACGGTAATTATAACATTTACATTGGCTAAATCATCAAAATATGGGAAAGCCGTGTTGGTATAATAACGTCTTGGAAGGCCTGCCATACCGATAAAATGCATCGGGAAAAATACTCCATAAGCCCCAATCGCGGTTACCCAAAAGTGGACAAATCCCAGATTCTTGTTCATCATTCTTCCGAACATCTTTGGGAACCAATGATAGATCCCTGCCAATAGTCCATAAAGCGCAGAAATACCCATTACCAAATGGAAGTGAGCAATTACAAAATAGGTGTCGTGAACGTTGATATCCAATGTGCTGTCTCCCAGAATAATTCCTGTTAACCCACCTGTAATGAAGGTAGAAACAAAACCTATTGAGAATAACATTGCCGGATTCATTTGCAGGTTTCCTTTCCATAGGGTGGTAATCCAGTTAAAAGCCTTTACCGCAGAAGGAATTGCGATTAAAAGTGTGGTAAAAGTAAATACCGAACCTAAAAATGGATTCATCCCTGAAACGAACATATGGTGTCCCCAAACAATGGTTGAAAGAAAAGCGATAGCCAAAATGGAGGCAATCATCGCTCTGTATCCAAAAATTGGCTTTCTGGCATTTGTAGCCATAACTTCAGAAACTATTCCCATTGCAGGAAGAATTACAATATATACTTCAGGATG
>JBDNHN010000087.1:0-5702 GCA_041688725.1 Gillisia sp. | reverse complement strand
GCGATCTCGCTGGCCATAAGTACCTGTTCCGGCGTGCCGCCCATCAGTTCGGTAAGCGCTCCGGCAGCCATTGCGGAAGAAACCCCTATCTCGGCCTGGCATCCGCCCATTGCAGCAGAAATTGTAGCACCTTTTTTAAACAAACTGCCAATTTCACCGGCTACCAACATAAAACGTTTGATCTCATCAAAAGTAGCATTGTGGTTTTCAATTAGCATATAATACATCAAAACTGAAGGAACAGTGCCCGCACTTCCATTTGTTGGAGCAGTTACTACCCTTCCAAGAGAAGCATTTACCTCGTTTACGCTTATGGCCAGGCAACTTACCCATTTAAGGATCTCCCTGAATTTCACTTCGGTATTCCGAATAACCTCAATCCATTCTTCGGGAGAATTGTATTTTGATTCGCCTATAAGTCGTTTATGGATATCAAAGGAACGACGGTGTACGTTTAAACCTCCGGGAAGTGTACCTTCGGTATGGCAACCGGTATACATGGATTCCAGCATAACTTGCCAGATTTGCCGCAATCCCTTGTCTATTTCTTCATCGCTTCTCAGAGATCTTTCATTTTCCAGTACAATCTCAGAAATACATTTGTTTTCGCTTTTGCAATAGGAGAGAAGCTCTGTTGCTTTTTTAATGGGAAACGGAAATTCTTTAAAAATTTCCATTTTCTGTTTTGCATTTTTACGTTCTTCTTTTACCACAAAACCACCGCCAATGGAATAGAAGGAGGAAACGTTTTTTTTGCCGTTTTCCAAAACCGCTCTAAAGATCATTCCGTTGGGATGAAATTCGAGAAATCTGCGATTGAATTTTATCTGTTCTTTTGCATCAAAAGCGATTGTTTTTTCGCCTTTTAGGTTGATGGTTTGAGTATCCCTTATTTTCTGAATTTCGGGTTCTATGGACCTGATATCCATAAGTACGGGATCAAAACCACACAGTCCCAGCATTACAGCGATATCTGTCGCATGTCCTTTTCCGGTAAGCGAAAGCGAACCATAAAGATCTATATGAATGCTCACCACTTCATCAAAGATGTTTTTGTCCTTCAATTCTTCAATCCAACGCTGGGCGGCACGCCACGGCCCCAGGGTATGGGAACTCGATGGGCCAACCCCAACCTTCAGCATATCAAAAACACTAATACATTCTATTTTTTGCATCCTAAACCTGTATTTAATTTACAAAAATAGGGATTTGTTATTGTAAGGCTATATTTTTTTTGGATTCTTATATCCTATTTTAAGACCTGCTGCTTTGCAATGGGCATAGAAGAATCTTCTTAAGTTTCGGAATCCTTTGATTTCAAAAAAGTTAACAGATGGAAAAGCTGACCAAATATTTCCCTGAGTTCCATTTTTTTCAATAGTTCAAAGAGGTCGGAATGCCATATAATATCTGATTATGCCATCCTGTCATAATTTTTCCGGTGGCATAATGATTGTCTAAGACTGAATGTAAAACAGAAACAATATTATAAATTAACATATAAAGTTATGAGCAAGATAATTGGAATTGACTTAGGTACTACCAACTCATGCGTTGCCGTTATGGAAGGTAACGAACCAACGGTAATTCCTAATGCCGAAGGTAAAAGAACCACTCCTTCTGTAATCGCATTTGTAGAAGGCGGCGAAATTAAAGTAGGTGACCCTGCAAAACGTCAGGCGGTAACCAACCCAACAAAAACCATATCATCTATCAAAAGATTTATGGGAAATAAATTTTCTGAAACTCTTAAGGAAGCAAAACGTGTTCCTTATATAGTTAAGAAAGGTGATAATGATACTGCAAGAGTAGATGTAGACGGAAGAATGTACACCCCGCAGGAATTATCAGCAATGATCTTACAGAAAATGAAAAAAACTGCTGAAGATTATTTGGGACATGATGTAACCGAAGCGGTTATAACCGTACCTGCTTATTTTAACGATGCTCAGCGACAAGCGACTAAAGAAGCCGGTGAAATTTCCGGTTTAAAAGTGAGAAGAATCATCAACGAGCCAACTGCAGCAGCATTGGCTTACGGACTTGATAAAAAAGCTATCGATCAAAAAATCGCAGTTTATGACCTTGGTGGTGGTACTTTTGATATCTCTATCCTTGAATTAGGTGACGGGGTTTTTGAAGTGTTGTCTACAAACGGAGATACTCACCTGGGTGGGGATGATTTTGATGAGGTGATCATAGACTGGCTTGCAGAAGCTTTCAAAAAAGCTGAAGATATTGACCTTAGAAATGATCCTATGGCGCTGCAACGTCTTAAAGAAGCTGCAGAAAAAGCCAAAATCGAATTGTCTTCTTCTTCTCAAACAGAGATCAATTTACCATACGTTACAGCAACAGCATCAGGACCTAAACACCTTGTGCAAACTTTAACTAGGGCTAAATTTGAACAATTGTCAGATGCGCTTATCAAACGTTCAATGGCTCCTGTTAAAAAGGCATTGGATGACGCAGGACTTTCAAAAAGTGATATAGATGAAATAATCTTAGTTGGTGGTTCAACCAGGATTCCTAAAATTCAGGGAGAAGTTGAAGCTTTCTTCGGAAAAAAACCTTCTAAAGGGGTTAATCCGGATGAAGTTGTTGCAATTGGAGCAGCTATTCAGGGTGGAGTATTAAGCGGAGATGTAAAAGATGTTTTGCTTCTTGACGTTACACCACTTTCTTTAGGTATTGAAACAATGGGTGGAGTTTTGACCAAATTAATTGAGTCGAACACAACCATTCCAACCAAGAAATCTCAGGTATTCTCTACCGCCTCAGATAATCAACCATCGGTTGAGATCCATGTATTGCAGGGAGAACGCCCAATGGCCACAGATAACAAAACAATTGGAAGGTTCCACCTTGACGGAATTCCACCTTCTCAAAGAGGAACACCTCAAATTGAAGTGACCTTCGATATTGATGCAAACGGGATCATTAAAGTTAGTGCAACCGATAAGGCAACCAATAAAACTCAGGATATCAGAATTGAAGCTTCTTCAGGATTGACAGAAGAAGAGATCAAAAAGATGAAGGAAGATGCTGAGGTAAATGCCGAAGCTGATAAAACGGCGAAAGAAAAAGTTGATAAGCTGAATGAAGCTGATGCACTTATCTTTCAAACCGAAAAACAGTTGAAAGAATTTGGGGATAAATTATCTGATGATAAGAAAAAACCAATCGAAGAAGCATTGGAAGAGTTGAAAAAAGCTTATGAAACCAAGGAAATCGCAACTATTCAACCGGCTTTGGATAAGATTAACGAAGCCTGGAAAGTAGCTTCAGAAGAGATGTACAAAGCACAAGCCGATGCCCAAGGTGGAGCGCAAGAAGGTGCAGAAGGTGCATCGGAAAGCGAAAACGGTGAAAGCAACAGCTCAAAAGAAGCTGACGATGTAGAAGACGTTGACTTTGAGGAAGTAAAATAAGCAGGGAGCCACTTTTCATTGCGCGCAGCGCTAATGAAAAGTGTGCATATCGCTTATCCCGACGAAGGTCGGGATCTAGCCCCCTTCTAAATCCTCCCCAATAGGAGAGGATTATTAAAAGTAAAAACGCAATCATTCATTTGATTGCGTTTTTTTTATATTCAAAATTCAGAATTTCAAATCACTTTCTAATGGGGATATTCTCCACCGCAAAAAAACAGGATGAATATTTTAAATAAAATTATAATACACGTAAACCAGGTTAAAGAACAGCAGTAAACCAAAGCACACCAAACTAAAGATTCGGTAATTTCTTCCCGGGCGATCTTCTTCTTTCATGTGATTTCCAGTAACCAGCTTATAATTAAACCAGGCCAGAAAAGGAGCGGAGAGGAATGACAATCCTGCAGCGAAATCCACCAAAAGCGTAAAGGATCCCGAGAGAAAAAAGAGAATGGACAAAGACAATACAGGAATTATAAAAATACTGATCTTGTAAATGTTCCACTTTTCTTTTTGGTCTTTTGGAGTATCCTTTTCCGGATTCCGCAATTCAGAAATTACCCGGGGATAAGCATCGGTTACAGTTAAAGTTGTGCTTAACATAGTAATAAATGCTGCGACGGAAATAATTGGTTTGCTCCATTCACCTAATGTTTTTCCGTAAAGTTCCACCAATTGAGAGGAAAATTCCACACTATTGCCCGAAAAGGTCGTACCGCTTCCAAACATCACCAGGACTCCCAACAGGAAAAATAATATACCAATAAATACCGCAGATAAATAACCGACGTTAAAATCTAAAAAGGCTTCTTTTATTGAGGGTTTGTGTTTGGTTTGGTGAGATTTTTCTTTGGTCCATATAGAATGCCATACTGAGGCATCCAGAGGAATAGGCATCCATCCCATAAATGCAATAATAAATGCCAGGCTGGCTGAGGTCCATAAATTTGGGGAAGGAGTATGTAGGGCTTGTGAGGTTGTTCCGGCACCAAATGCCATAACCACTGCTGCCAGTGTAGATAGTGTTAAAAAAGTGACAATAATTTTCATGCTTTTATCCAGTGCAGGGTATTTTCCTACCAACAATAAAGCAATACATGAACCCAATATTACGATGCTCCATACAAAAGGAGACCAGCCAAATCCAAATAAACGCTCTGCAAGTCCAGCCGTAACTACAGTAACGGCTGCCTGGATAATAAACATGCTTCCTACGGTAATTATTATATAAATCCAATAGGGGAAAACCCCCAGTTTTTTATAGCCGGTAATAAGGTGATTTCCCGTCCCTGCAGCATATCTTGGGCCAAATTCTAGAAAGGGATATTTAGAAACACAGGCTAGAATTAATGCCCATATAAGTATAAATCCATAATCTGCACCCGCCCTTGTGGACTGTACTAAATGTGAAACTCCTATGGCAGCTCCTGCCAGAAGGAAACCGGGACCAATATTTTTAAAAATGGAAACCTTATTTATTCGCTTTAGTTTCATTAGATCGTACCTGATTTGAATTCTACTTAAACAAGTTGGTGAATTAAGTCCTTATTAAGCTCGTGACCACCTTTAAAAGGAATAATTTTCAGATTTTTCGGAAATAAATCTTTCAGTCTTTCTTCCTCGACTTCAATAATTCCTTCCTTCAAATATTCGTCTTGGGTTCCATAAATAAATGAAAAATCTGTGTTTTTAAGAAATTCAAAATCTTCGGATTTAAGTTCAAATGGAATTTTGCCCGAACATAAGACGAGCTGTGCACATTCAACCTTATTTCGCGCTACCCAACGCGTAGCCATTGAAACCCCTTGTGAAAATCCCAGAATAATCAAATTGGGAGCATTTTGGAGGTTTTCGGCTTTGTAAACTTCTTCCAGATAATTCAAAACATTTCTTGTCTCCACTTCGGTATTTTCTTTGGTAAGCCAGGAAGCGCCAATATGTTTGTATTTCTCGTCCAGATAGTATTTTGATTGAGCCTGCGGGGCAATAATGTAGTTCTCTTCAGGATCCAGATCCTTGAAATTTCTCATAAAATACCGACTTAAATATCCAATTCCGTGAAATATGACCCAAACGTTTTTTGTCTTAGGGGTAAAATGGTTTAAAGTGCTGTAAGTATTGGTGATTTGATAAGAAACCTGTTTTTCTGCGGTATTCATCCTTTTGGGTTTTGTATTTTTACAAAGTAAACAATCTTATTAGGATGAAGAAAGAAGAAATACTTGCAAAATGCAATGCAATGTGCAAAAACACTTTGATGGAAACCCT
>JBDNHN010000549.1:0-3249 GCA_041688725.1 Gillisia sp. | reverse complement strand
ATATACCCTGGATTACTACCTGCAACTGGCAAAACAAATGGAAGATGCCGGAGCTCATATTTTGGGAATAAAAGATATGGCAGGACTCTTAAAACCTTATGCTGCGCAAGAGTTGATCTCAGCATTAAAATCACATGTCAAAATCCCAATACATTTGCATACTCATGATACCTCATCCATTCAGTCTGCAACTTATCTTAAAGCAATTGAAGCCGGGGTAGATGTTGTGGATGTTGCTCTGGGTGGATTATCAGGTCTTACTTCACAACCAAATTTCAATTCTATAGTGGAAATGATGAAATTTGATAACCGTGCCCCAGACATTGATATGAAAAAGTTAAATGAATATTCCAATTATTGGGAAACGGTTCGAAGTTATTATTATCCCTTCGAAAGTGGCCTTAAAGCCGGTACCGCTGAGGTTTATCAGCATGAAATCCCGGGAGGGCAGTATTCCAATTTAAAACCCCAGGCAGAATCATTAGGAATCAACGAACGCTTTACTGAAATCACCCAAATGTATGGTGAGGTTAATGACCTTTTTGGGGATATAATTAAGGTGACACCAAGCTCTAAAGTGGTGGGTGATATGGCGCAATATCTGGTCAGTAATAATCTGACGGTACATGATGTTTTGGAAAATGGTGAAAACCTTTCTTTTCCGGAATCGGTGAAAAGTTTTTTTAGAGGTGATTTGGGACAGCCCGTTGGCGGTTTTCCTGAAAAAATTCAAAAAATTATTTTGAAGGACGAAAAACCATATACAGATAGGCCAAACCAACATATGGATCCTATCGATTTTGAAGCAGAATTTGCTGAATTTCAAGGGATCTTCAATGAGAAATTGGACAGGAAACTGGATATCAGCGATTTTCTTTCCTATAAATTGTATCCAAAAGTATTCACCGATGCTCTTAATCACCATGAAAAACACGGTAATGTCATTAAAATTCCAACCAAAAATTTCTTCTACGGAATGGAACTCAGAGAAGAGATCATCGTGGAAATGGACAAAGGAAAAACCTTGATCATACAACTTTTATCTGTAGGTGAAGCCCACGAAGATGGTTTGGTGGATGTGTTTTTTAAAGTGAACGGACAAACCCGCGTTGTGAAAATTCTAGATAAATCTATAAAAGTTAAAAAAATAACCCATCAAAAATTCGATAAGAATAACGACAAGGAAATATGCGCTTCCCTTCAAGGGTCTTTGTCTTCGGTGTTGGTGAAGTCCGGTCAAAAGGTGAAAAAAAATGAAGCCTTATTTATAATTGAAGCCATGAAAATGGAAACCACCATTACTTCACATGCTGATGGTGAAATTGACAGGGTCCTGCTAAATGAAGGAGAAATGGTATTTGCAGATGATTTGATAGTTGTCATGAAATAAATTGTTTAAAAACAAGGCACATGTTTTTTCATACTCATCCTTATGAACCTTTTATTCCGGAGAATGCTACTAAACTTATTGTCGGCACCTTGCCGCCACCAAGATTTACAACCGGGGAATTAAAGGGAAACGATGTGGATTTTTGCTATGGCAGTAGGGACGGATTACTCTGGCCGGTATTGGATAAATTATTCGATTTAGATTTAAAATTTGAAAATACTAATGAAGCTATTGAGCAACGAAAAAGCTTTTTAATAAAAAGGGGAATCGGGATTTGTGATGTGGTTCAAAGCAGCCAACGTGATAAAATTGATGCTTCCGATCTGGGAATGGAAAATGTCAGGTTGCGGAATATAACAGAAATTTTAAGGCAACATCCTAAAATTGATACGTTGCTTTTTACGGGCGGGAACAGTAAAAATGGTCCTGAATATTTCTTTAGAAAACATTTGAAGCAGCACCCAGAGGGAATTAGTCTAAGAGTGATTTCCGATGAGGTGCCAAGGATCTATCAGTTTTTACTGGAGGGACGAATTATAAAAACAGTTTCCCTTACAGCTCCTTCCGGCTCTGCCAACAGGGCTATTGGCAGTATGAAACTATACAAAACCTTGAAAAAGAAAAACCCTGAATTCAATACAATTGATTTCAGGGTGCTTCAATATAATGGTTTTTTTTGAAAGGATTTGAACTTTAAAAAACCTATTTAAGTTCCTTTTCTGGCTGATTTGCCATGGTTGTTGGTTTTATTTTAAATTTGGTTCTCTTTGGCCGTAACCGACCCCAACTTCCAATTGAAATTTTGCCCCTTTTGGTCTTTTTATCCCCTCTACCCATAATTTCTATTTGTTATGCTGTTTTTTAATGGTTTTTTCATTAAAATCAACTCTGTTAGTTTTGATATTCCTATTTTCAATTTTCTTTAAAGGATCGCTATCAATATCCCTTCTTTTGATACGATTTTCTTCGATACGTCCCAATAACTTAATTTTTTAAGTTTGACTTATTTTAAAATTCCCTTAAAGATAAGAATTGAACATCTTAAAAAAGTCTTAACGCCCTGTTACAGTAAGGTTAAATATCACGAATTCCTTTAACAAATGTGGAAATTTTTCCGGTCCCGTTTTCAGTTAAATGTTTAATGAATGCACTGCCTATAATTGCGCCTTTAGAAAATTCTGTAGCCTTTTCAAAACTTTCTTTATCCCTGATCCCGAAACCTATAATTTGGGGATTTTTTAAATTCATTACTGAGATTCGTTCAAAATAGGCTTTTGTTTCATCCCCAAATCCTTTTGTTGTTCCGGTAACACTTGCACTGCTCACCATATAAATAAATCCGTTGGAAACTGAATCTATGAACCGAATGCGTTCTGGGGATGTTTGCGGGGTGATGAGAAATACATTGATAAGATCGTATTTTTCGAAAATAGCTTTATATTTTTCAGTGTACACATCTACGGGCAGATCCGGGATTATCAATCCGTCAATGCCTGTTTCTGCACATTTTTTACAAAATTCCTCTACCCCAAACTGAAGGATAGGATTGAAATATCCCATAATAAGCAATGGAATAGAAACCGATTTGCGAATATCTTTTAGTTGTTCAAATAATTTTAGAGTAGTCATCCCACTTTTTAAAGCTTTTGAGGAACTTTCCTGAATTGTTGGGCCATCTGCCAAAGGATCGCTGAAAGGCAAGCCGATTTCAATCATATCAACCCCTTTTTTTTCCAATTCCTGGATAATCGTAATGGTATCATCCGGTTTTGGATAGCCTGCGGTAAAATAGATAGAAAGTAATTTTTTCTCCTTATTTTCAGATAGGTCAGTTTCCTGTAATTTTTGAATTATTCGGT
>JBDNHN010000548.1:0-3500 GCA_041688725.1 Gillisia sp. | reverse complement strand
ATATTTCAAATTTGACCAGTGACTTTTTCAAACATCCTACAAGCGCTATGGTTACCATGAAATGCTTTCCCTGGACCTACTGGGATAAAGTGGCCTTAGTTGGCGATTCTGCTCATGCGATCGTGCCATTCTACGGACAAGGAATGAACGCCGGTTTTGAAGATATATCTGTTCTGGATGATTTGATGCTGCAATATGGAGACGATTGGGAAAAGACCTTCCGTGAATATGAAAACAGGCGGAAACCTAATGCAGATGCCATTTCTGAGCTGAGTTACCGCAATTTTATCGAAATGAGCAGTAAAACAGCTGATCCCGGATTTTTATTGAGAAAAAAGATCGAAAGACATTTTGCTGAAAAATATCCTGATAAATGGGTTCCCTTGTATTCCAGGGTGACTTTTTCAAATAAACCTTATGCTGAGGCGCTTAGCATTGGAGATGAGCAACGGGCCGTAATGGATAAAGTAATGGAACTCAGGGATATTGAGAATATATGGGACAGCAAAGAGGTAGAGATGCTTATTCTTAAGCTTTTGGACAATAAGAAATAGGGATCTAAATTAATTCATCTTCTTCCTGTTGCATATTCAGATTTAAACATTTATAAACTTCTTTCAGGGTATCCTGATCTTCTGTCAGTATAATTAACATGTCATTTGGCTCAATCTCTGTTGCCCCGTTTGCAGTTAAAAATTTGTCATTTCTTGAGATCATTGCAATAATTGCTTTCCGCGGGAATTTCAAATCAACTATGGCTTTGCCAACAGAATGGTTATTTTCCGGAATTACAATTTCCCGGATATAAGATTTGGCACCATCGTTTAAAAATGTGTCCACCGGGGATTTTGGTTTTGCTTTTCCGGGAAGTGCCACATGCAACCATTTTGCAATTAAAGAAAGGCTTGTGCCCTGAACCAACACCGAAGTTAAGGAAACAAAAAACACAATATTAAATATCATATCCGCTTTTTCAATACCGGCCAATAGGGGATATGTGGCAAATACAATAGGCACGGCACCCCGCAATCCTACCCAGGATATATAAAATCTGCGGCGCATTTTCATTCTGAAAAACATCAAACTTATAAATACGCTTATCGGCCGGGCTATAAGAATAAGGAAAACTGAAACAAATATTCCAATTCCTACTACCGGAAGCACATGACTTGGGTACACAAGTAATCCCAAAGTTAAGAAGAGAATTATTTGCATTAGCCAGGCCAGCCCGTCAAACATTTTCATAATGCTTCGTTTATGAATAATGTCGTGATTTCCCAAATAAACGGCACTTAAGTAAACCGCTAAAAACCCATTCCCGCCAAGGAAGTTGGTGGCAGAAAATATTATAAACATCAGTGCTATGGCCAAAACCGGATATAGACCTTCAAAATCCAGTTTGATGCGGTTTATGAGCTTTTTACTTAATTTCCCTAGGATAAAACCAAGTGCAGCCCCAATTAATATTTGTTGAAGAAACAGGGGGATGATGCTATAAATGCTTTTATCTTGATTAACCACCAGGCCTAAAAAGGCAATGGTTAGAAAATAAGCCATCGGATCATTACTTCCGCTTTCCAATTCCAATGTTGGCCGAAGATTGGTCTTTAATGCGAGATTTTTAGACCTAAGAATAGAGAAAACCGCAGCTGCATCTGTTGAAGAAACAATGGCGCCAAGCAGTAAACCTTCATAAATAGTGAAATCTGTAATAAACCACACAAATCCCCCAACAGATAAGGCTGTTAACAAAACTCCCAATGTAGATAGGGAAACACCTTGCCAAACAACAGGTTTAATAGATTTCCAGCTGGTATCCAGCCCACCTGAAAAAAGAATAAAATTAAGGGAAACTATACCAATAAATTGAGCGATTTGGGGATCGTCAAAATGAATTTCCCCAATGCCTTCCGAACCTGCTAAAATACCTACCAGCAAGAATAAAACTAAAGTAGGAACTCCAAATTTATAGGAGGTTTTCCCTGCCAGAATACTTATAAGCAAAAGAAGGGAACCAATTAGGAGAATGTTTTCTGTGGTAATTTGCATAAAGTATAGAACCGAAATTTATTAGAGTGTAAAAATACTTATTTATATTTTTCAGGAAAGCTTAGACAAAAATTTCTCTTAAAACGAATGAAGCCGGGAAAGTCTCATTTATAACTAAATAATTCAGCTAACTTTTATTTGGAATTTTTTTAAGCAATTCCGGAAATTTCTTTTTAAACTTTTCTAATCTTGGAATTGAAACATTTTCAATGTAAGGGTTGTCCGGATTAAGTTTTTCATAATTTTGATGGTAATCCTCCGCTCTCCAAAATTTTTGAAATGGTACTACTTCAGTAGCAATAGGTTTATCGTAATTTTTGGCGACTTCCACTTTAATGTCTTCGATAATCTTTTTTTGTTCCTCATTCTGAAAGAATATTATGGAACGGTATTGAGATCCAATATCCGGGCTCTGACCATTAATCTGGGTAGGATTTTGTGATCCAAAATAAATCTGCACCAATGTGGCAAAATCAACTTTTTTGGGGTTATAAATAACTTCAACAGCTTCGGCATGTCCTGTTTTCCCAGTATTGCTGGTTTTATAAGTCGGGTTTTTGGTATGACCTCCGGAATATCCTGAAATCACTTCTTCCACTCCTTCAACACTTTCGTAAATTGCCTCTACACACCAAAAACAACCGCTAGCAAAATAGGCCTGGGCCTTATTGTCCTGAACCGGAACTTCTACCGGTTTGGCATTGGCAGTTTCTTCCTTTGATGGATTCTTTGTGCTGCTGTTACCGCAGGAAAACACAAATAATAATAAGGTTAACAGGAACATTTTCATCTTAATAAAATTTTATAGGCCAATGCAAATGACCTTTATTATATTAACCAGAAGAAAGAATATAGATAATAGATGAAAGACTATTAAGTTGACACATAAATTTTTACAGAATTTTATGTGTCAATATATTGTCGTCACCTTAATGCATTAAATCCAGAACCGACTTTTATTTTTCCCGCAGGTTCCAACAAATGAATATTTTCTCTAACTTCTAACTTCTTTATTCTCTTTTCTTCCCTCCGGTTATTTCTTTTTAAATTTTCCTTCAAGGGTTTTCTTCCCGAAAATAGCATAGTCCATAGCTAAGTCGCCATTGATAGAAAAACCTAACCAATCAAGATCTAATTCCCCGTTAGGTTGCGAAGTAATAGTTGCAATTGGGACATTCCTGTCAAATTTAGCCCAGGGAATTTTGTCTCCTTCAGAATTGATATCGGAAGGATCTATTAAATAGACATTGGTTAAATTATTATTGGTCTTTTCAAATTTTACATTTATATATATTTTATCGGGAGAAAGGCACAATTCAGAAATTGATGTAAAATTTAAATCCAGGCAATAACACTCACAATTAAGATCAGCTTCCTCTCCAATTCTTATATATTGGCCTTCAATTGTTCCAGCCGAATCTTTGGAATCGGTCTTGGATGTAGATTCAGCT
>JBDNHN010000086.1:0-4516 GCA_041688725.1 Gillisia sp. | reverse complement strand
GCAAAGAATTCAGGTCTTCTACCTGTAGCAGTTAAAGAGATTTATCCGGTTGAAAGAGGAGTTGATGAAATGGAATATGCATTAGTACTTAAAAAAGAGTGCTAACAAATCTATTTATTTGCTTCGATAAAATATCCGCATCAGTTTCGTTAATGAATTTTATGACAAAAAAATTTACATTATATAACACATGTAACCGTTGCACAAGGCTTTAAAAAACAAAAATAATAACTCAAAAGCTCCTTTTTAAGGGGGCTTTTGTTTTTAGAACAACTTCCCTTTTTTAAAAATTAGATGGGGACAAAAGCACTTGTTTGGGGTCTAAACAGCGCTTTAAATTGATAAAATAAATGATGAGTTGCTTTTGCATCACTTTTTACAGTTTTGGTAATGAACTTCAGATATTTTTTCAGGTTGTAAGCCATAGCGGAGAGGTTCATTACTTTATTAGCTTGTTGTATGCCAATTATTCCCTGCTCCTGGACGTTGGTCTTGGTCAACCTTCCATCGCTTATTCCTACTCTTCAGCTCTTGTAATTCTCCTTTACTTGCTGTAATCTCTTGTTGGGATGCAGGGGCTTTATTGATAGCTGCTTTTCTTATCGGAGTTTTTTTTATCCATAGCACTGATTGCCCGGATGCTGTGTAATTGAGCTTCCAGCGCTTCTTTGGGAACTTTCCAAAAATGGAAAGAAACGAGCCTCTGCAGATGTAGGCTTTATCTTTATAGCCTACAATCTCAAACGAATATTAAGTTTGATGGGCAAAAAAGGTTCCGGGAGGTTTATGATCCGTTGATTCGTTGTTTATCTGTCTTAATCTAGACTTACCAAGCCATTTTAATGGCATTATATTCAACTGATCCCGTAAACCCTAATTTCTGCCCTAATCCCAAGTTTAAAAAGCTTATTTTAGTCCATAATTGGCAGTAAACTAAGGTTTTTAGACAGACTGCCGTTCTACACCATTTAAAAAAACAGAAAATGACCACTATAATCTGCTTTCCCAAAAATTATGTTAATTTTGTATAAAAGTATGGTACCAATGAATAAAACAGTGAAAATTCTACAAGAGAATATTTCGGAAATAATGGAACTCTGGCAAAACGAGGTTGTAAAGAATGTTCCTGCGGCAAAAGATGCCAACGTAATAGCATTATTCGACCATCTTCCAAACATCATAATGGACATTGCTGATATTATGGAACGATATAATGAAATGAATGATATTAGCTTGGATAAAAGTTATTCAGAAATCCTCGACAATAGTATTCATCACGGCAGACATAGAGCCATGACTGCAAATTATACCGTTGAACAGGTTGTTCACGAATACATAATTTTCCACCGCACTTTGAGTGAATTTATATCTTCTCACGACGGTTACGACCAAAAAATGTCTGATTTATTAAAGTACGTTATCGAAACATCAATTTTAAAATCTGTCGGTTCATTTTCACGTTCGATTCAAGAAATGCAAGAAAAACTGATTGGTACTCTTGCTCACGATATAAGAAACCCACTTGCTGCCGCCCAGTTGTCGTTAGAAATGATGGAACAGGACAAAACTGGTAAATGGACTGATAAAACAAGAATAGCAGCCCAACGGAGCGTAAAAAAAGCGATTGACCTTATTGAAGGGCTTATGAACGGAATTACCGTTAAAGCTGGCGAAGGTATGATGTTACATTTCGAAGACACAGATTTATTTAATGATATTAAATGGGTGCACTCCGAAAGTAAAGGGGTCTATACCAGCGAAATCAATTTAGAATGCAACACGGATAAAATAAAAGGTGTTTTCGACAGTACCGCAATCAGGAGATTACTTGAAAATCTAATTGGTAATGGGGTCAAATATGGTAGTGCCAAAAAACCAATAACCATATCGGTAGAAGATGAAGAGGACGCAGTTGAAATTAAAGTTCATAATTATGGTAATCCAATTCCTTCTTTCAAACAAGAACAAATCTTCAAATTTATGGGTAGTGCTACGAAAGATAAGAAATCGGTTGCTGGAAGTTGGGGGATGGGCTTAACGCTTACTCAAATTGTTGCCGAGGCCCACGGAGGGGATATCAACCTTGTTAGTGATAAAAAAACAGGTACGACTTTTACGGTCAATTTGATAAAACAGTTCAACGAGCCAGGGAAAAGACGTGCGGAATTAACCTTTGTTGTGGAAAATATTTAGGATAAAAAATTACTCATCGGATAAAAAAACGGTGTAGAATAAAATTAATTGCTAGTGCAAGCCTACTTACGAAAATCCTCGCGGATTTTCTATTCGGTTTGTATTTGTTAAATTAGGTGCTTAAACCACGGAACTAATATTATACCTAAACGTCAGACTGTCTAAAAACCTTATTTTTTCTTAATAACTTTGTTGACTACTTTTTCGGGATCGTTTCGTTCATTTTAGCACTTCGGGTATCTTCATACTATGCCATTATAGAGTATCCCTTTGGAACTATAAAGAGGTCCCGAAGCCTCGGGAGGGCTTTGATCACATCCTTTCCAAAGACAGAAAGAAACGAGCCTCTGCAGATACAGGCTTTATCTTTGTAGCCTACAATCTCAAACGAATATTAGGTTTAATGGGTAAAAAAGAGCTCCGGGAGGTGTATGCTCAGTTGATACTTTGTTTATCGGTCTTAATCCAGGCATACAAAGCCATTTTAATGGCATTCTATCCAACTGATCCCATAAACCCTAATTCCTGCCCTAATCCCAAGTTTAAAAAGCTTATTTTAGTCCATAATTGGCAGTAAACTTGGGTTTTTAGATTGACTGCCGTCAGGCTACTTTGTAGTAGCGTAACATGAGAGGGAGTTTTAATGTTAGTAAATTGAACAAAAATTGAAATTATATTATGTATTTTGATAAGGAAGCCCAAGATTGGGACAATGACCCTCAAAAGGTAGAAAGAGCAGAGGTTTTTGCAAATGAAATTAACAACTTCATTCAACCAAATAAGAAGTTGAATGCACTTGAATTTGGTTGCGGTACAGGATTACTAAGTTTTAAATTAAAGGATTTCTTTAAAACGATAACTTTAGTTGACAACTCAAAAGGCATGATTGCGGTTTTGCAAAAAAAAATAGAAAAAGAAGGCATTGCGAATTTTCTTCCACTTCAGTTTAATCTCTTTGAAAAGAATGCCAAATTTCCAAAAACGGATGTGATTTACACTTTAATGACGCTTCATCATATGCTTGATGTTAATAAAACATTAAACGCATTCAATTCAATATTAGAACTGAACGGATATTTGTGCATTGCTGATTTAGTGAGTGAAGACGGCTCTTTTCATTCTCATCGTAATGACTTTGACGGGCACAATGGATTTGATAAGGATGAGCTAAGTGAAATTTTATTGAAAAATGGTTTTCAAGTTGAATATTATAAAGAGTGTTACGTAATTGATAAAGAAGTGAATGAAAAGATTATTAAATATCCATTGTTTTTAATGATTTGTAAAAAAACAACCTAGCCTAAAATACAAAAATAAAATATGCCGGTTTTACTTGGTTTTCTGGCGTTTCGTCAGGTATCATGGTTTGGTCACGGCGATACAGATGCAGCTTGCCAATCTGGCACGTTTCAAAACTGTTAGGCAACTTAACTGAAATAATACCCAGAATTCAAAAACTTAACGCAACAAATTCACATTAGGTTCAAAAAATATTATAATTGTTGAACCTTTGTTAAAATTAATAGAAGTGTAGCCTAGTTAATTACAGACACTTACTTGCCAATACAGAAATATCTAACCCTTGCTATTGCTGAGGAAAATCGCGAGGTACAAAAAAGGTACAAGAAATTAACACGAAAAATAGCAAAAATAATCTCTCTATTTTTATTAAAATTTCTTCACTAGTGAATTCATTTTAAATATTGATTTTTTGAAATTCTTCGTCAAATCAACCATTACCTTTTAATCCGGTTCAAACTATATTATACACTATGAGGTAAAAAAGAATAAAATACAATCCCAATATTAGGGGTAAAGCATTGCTTTTATCAGGGAAATTGGAATGATAAAAGTATATATTTGTTGATCATATAATCGGTTGGTAAACATTAGAGCTTATCATTTATAGTATCTTAAATTGAACTTGCATACAGGGCTAATTTTAACACATCACGCAAGGCTAATTAAGATACGGTATAATAGGTTAATTCATCAAGCAAGTGTTGAAGGCAACATTGAACCATTTGCTGTTTTTATTTCGAATTTAGTTAAAGAGAGTCTAAAAGTGACTCCAATTGCAAAATTAAAAACGTAATAATTGAAAAGAAACGTATGCCAACACCGCATAATTTTAATCAATACCCTGTAGCCATATTTTACGAGGTGCATGGTCAGTTGGTTTTTTATTTATCTGTCCAATCCAGGCTTACAAAGCCATTTTAATGGCATTATATACACCTGATCCCATAAACCCTAATTTTTGCCCTAATCCCAAGTTTATATAGCTTATTTTAGTCCATAATTGGCAGTAAACTTAGGTTTT
>JBDNHN010000085.1:0-6764 GCA_041688725.1 Gillisia sp. | reverse complement strand
TTTTTGTACGAACAATTTTGTCTCACCGGAAATTAAGAAAAGGCAAAAATCCAATTTATATTTACATTCGTGGCTAAACTTTACTCACCGCATCTATATTCTACTCTCTTTTTTCTAACTAAAATTCTAACTTCTAATAATAAAGCTCATCTGTCTTAAGATTTAAGAATCTGGAAGTCGCAAAAAATGTACTTATCCAGGATATCAAAATCCCCATAAAAAATATACCGAAAAACAATCCGGCAAGTATGCTAATATCACTTAACAATTCCAATTCCGGGAAGCTGTTGTTTAAATAATATAATACGATCGCCATTCCTATTAAGGCTAGAATTGCCCCGATAAACCCTAATTTCACACTTTGCCAGATAAACGGGCCGCGTATAAAACTCTTGGTGGCACCAACCATTTGCATGGTTTTAATTATAAATCGTTTGGAATACACTGCAAGCCGAATAGAACTGTTTATCAATAATACGGCTATAAAGGTGAATATTCCGCTCACTACCAAAACCCAGAAAGTTATTTTTTTCACGTTGTCGTTCAGCAGCGCTATCAAGGGTTTGTCATAAACCACTTCATCCACAAAATTTTTGGAACGCAGGTCTGTTGCAATAGTATCGATTTGCTTCGGAGAAACATAATCGGCTTTCATATAAACATCAATGGAATTTTGAAGCGGGTTATAACCCAGAAATTCCATAAAGTCTTCGCCTATTTCTTTGCTGTGTTCTTCTGCAGCCTGTTCTTTTGAAATAAAGTTGCTGGTTTTTGTATATTCAGCAAGCGCCAGGCTTTTTTTTAACTGCTCTATTTCTACATCCTTGGCGGTATCTTTAAGGTAAATGGTAAGGGCGATCTGTTCCTTAAAATGATCGGCTACTTTTTTGGTATTCAATACCAATAATCCCAATAATCCCAGCAAAAAAAGTACCAATGAAATACTGATGACTACAGAGAAATAGGACGAGATCAACCGGCGTTTTTGATACCTTTCAAAAGATGTACTCATAAAGAAGTTTCAGATTTTGTGTAAAAATAAGAAAGTAAATGATTTCCTATCTTTAAAACGTTCAATCTTTCCGTTTTATTCTTTTATGGCTAAATTTGATAAAAATAATTTATGAAGATTTTAATTTACGGGATTGGTGGCGCAGGAGGATATTTTGGAGCGAAACTGGCCAAAGCGGGTTATGAGGTGACTATGATTGCAAGAGGGGAGCATCTGGAAGCCATCAGGAAAAATGGTTTGGAAATAGAGAGCATAAACGGAAATTTTAGGGTTTTCCCAAAACTGGCAACCGATAATTTAAAGGACATCCCACAGCAGGATCTTGTGATCTTAGGCGTGAAATCCTGGCAAATAGAAGACGTCGCACCTTTATTGAAGCCAATTTTAGGAGAAGAAACTATGGTGTTGCCCCTTCAAAACGGTGCTGATAATATGGGGAAACTTTTGAAAATTTTACCGCAAAAGAATGTCCTTGCCGGATTGTGCAAGATTGTCAGTTTTATTGAATCTCCGGGAAAAATTAAACATGTTTCTTTTGAACCGCTAATTACTTTTGGGGAAATTGACAATATCAGGACTTCAAGGATTAAAAAAGTACAGGAAGTTTTTGATCATTCCGAAATTTCAAATAATATCCCGGAGGATATTCAGCTTGAGATCTGGAAAAAATTTCTCTTCATAGTTACCATAAGTGGAATTGGCGGATTAACGCGTGTACCAATTGGAAAAATAAGGGAAAACGATTATTTATTTGACCTAATGCAAAAAACAGCTCTGGAAATTCTGGCGGTGGCAAATGCAAAAAATGTGGCCTTAAGCCTTGAACACATTGAAGAAGCTTTTTCAATAATCCGGCAGCAACCTCCAGGAACCACGGCGTCTACCCAAAGGGATATTATAGCTGGAAAACCTTCTGAATTGGAAAACTTCAACGGTTATATTGTAAATGAAGGAGTAAGGCTTGGTATCTCCACTCCGGTAAACAGGTTTGTTTACGAATGTTTACTGCCTATGGAAAATGAAGCCAGAAACAGGTAAAAGATTCTGTAGAAGATAGATTCTCCCAAGAAGTTTAAAATTGTAAATTTGCAGCTATTCAGAAATTAGAGCAATGAGTTACCATTTTAATGAGATTGAAGCCAAATGGCAAAAATATTGGACCAAAAACCAAACTTTTAAAGCCGAAAATAAGTCAGATAAACCAAAATATTATGTGCTGGATATGTTTCCTTATCCCTCCGGGGCCGGGTTGCACGTAGGTCATCCGCTGGGTTATATCGCCAGCGATATTTACGCCCGTTATAAACGCCACACAGGTTTTAATGTGTTGCATCCACAGGGGTATGATAGTTTTGGATTGCCGGCAGAGCAGTATGCCATTCAAACTGGGCAACGTCCAGAAGATACTACTCGCGTAAATATCGATGGAGGTTTTGATAAAGAAGGAAATAAAATTTCGGGTTACAGAAAGCAATTAGATAAAATAGGATTTTCATTCGATTGGAGCAGGGAGGTGCGCACCAGTGATCCCGATTATTATAGATGGACACAATGGATCTTTATTCAACTTTTTGAATCCTGGTATGATATTGAAACCGATAAAGCACGCCAAATTTCTGATCTGACCGAAATTTTTTCTGCGGAAGGAAATTTAAAAGTGAATGCTGCCTGTGATGATGAGATTGTTGAATTTTCGCCAGGGGAATGGAAATTATTTTCTTCAGAAGAAAAACAACAAGTATTACTGAAATACAGACTCACCTACCTTGCAGAATCTGAGGTTAACTGGTGCCCGCAGTTGGGAACCGTTTTAGCGAACGATGAAATTGTGAACGGAGTTTCTGAACGTGGAGGTTATCCTGTAGTTCGAAAAAAAATGACACAATGGAGCATGCGAATTTCGGCATATGCACAACGTTTATTGGACGGTCTTTCAAGCATCGACTGGCCACAACCGCTTAAAGATTCTCAAACCAACTGGATTGGAAGATCTAAAGGAGCTTTGGTGGAATTCCCCATCCTAGCCTTCCCCGAAGGGGAAGGAAAACAGAAGCCTGGTTATATGACGGGTGGAAATAATTCTCATTTATTGATTGATAAGGCAAAACAAATGAGAAATAATCCTACACAAGCCGAAAAGTTGCTGTGGGACTGTTTAATATCAAAAAAATTAGGCTACAAATTCAGACAACAACATTTAATAGATGATTTTATAGTAGACTTTGTTTGTTTGTCTAAGAAATTGGTAATTGAAGTTGACGGAAATATTATACACGACTCCCAGCAAGAAAAGGATGAGGAGCGAACTAAAATCATTAATAATTTAGGCTTCAGAGTTGTTAGGTTTAGAAATGAGGAAATTATAGGTAATATTGATTTTGTCCTTGAACAAATTAAAATTCAATTACAGCAAGATGTAATTCCCCCTTCGGGGGCTAGGGGGATTAAGGTATTTACAACCAGACCAGATACTATCTTTGGAGTTAGCTTTATGACGCTTGCTCCAGAGCATGAATTGGTTCAGGAAATAACTACATCAGAACAAAAAGAGGCAGTTTCGGCTTATATTGAAAAATCGGCTAAACGTAGCGAACGTGAGCGTATGGCAGATGTAAAAACCATTTCCGGAGTATTTACCGGTGCTTATGCTATTCACCCGTTAAGTGGGGAGAAAATCCCTGTTTGGATCGGGGATTATGTATTAGCAGGTTATGGTACGGGTGCAGTAATGTCGGTTCCTTGTGGAGATCAACGGGATTATGATTTTGCTACGCATTTTGGATTACCTATCCCGAACATTTTTGAGGGAATAGATATTTCTGAAGAAGCTTATGCCGAAAAAGTTGGAACTAAGATCGCGAATAGTGATTTCCTTAGCGGTTTAAGCTATAAGGAAGCTACTCAAAAAGCGATTGAAGCCTTAGAAGCAGTTCATGCTGGAAAAGGGAAAATAAATTACAGGATGCGGGATGCGGTATTTTCCCGTCAGCGATACTGGGGAGAACCATTTCCGGTGTATTATGTAAATGGAATGCCGCAAATGATTGAAGAAAAATACCTGCCATTGAGATTACCCGAGGTAGAAAAATATCTGCCTACAGAAGAAGGCGAGCCTCCATTAGGACGAGCAACCACTTGGGCATGGGATACGAATAAGAACGAAATTGTTTCTAATGAACTACTTGATGTTTCTAAAAGTATTTATCCTTTAGAATTGAATACAATGCCCGGATGGGCGGGAAGTTCATGGTACTTTTTCAGATATATGGATTCCGAAAACCAGGAGCGTTTTGTTTCAGAAGAAGCCCAAAAATATTGGGAAAATGTAGATTTGTATTTTGGCGGAAGCGAACATGCCACCGGCCACTTATTGTACTCCAGATTCTGGACCAAATTCTTAAAGGACCGCAAATTTGTTGCCGTGGAAGAACCTTTTAAAAAGTTGATTAATCAAGGGATGATTTTGGGAATGAGTGCCTTTGTTTATATTGTTGAGCCTATTTTTAAATACTTTGAAAATGGAAATGGAAATAAAATGAAGGGAATAGAGGTTTCAGAATTATTTTTAGATAAGAGATTTATCATTTCTTATTCTTTGATCCAAAAAGAAGATACTCGAGAACTTTACGACCAATTAGGTTTTAATAATAAAGATTTACAGAAGAAATTTAAAGAAGAATTAATTACAAAATATTCAAATATTACTGAAAGGTTTGAAGACGAATCTATTCAGAAATATTTAGACAACTTAGAGAATGTAGAAGCCGTAGCTGTATTTGCTTATAAAAAGCGTGTAGACATCAGTTTATTAATTGGTTTAAGTGATGAACTTGATATTGGGAGATTTAAAAAAGATTTACGTTACCAAGACTTTAGTGATGCTGAAGTTCTAACTGAGGATGGGAAGTACATAGTTGGTCGGGAACCTGAAAAAATGTCCAAATCCAAGTACAATGTAGTGAGCCCGGACGAGATATGTGTGCAATATGGCGCAGATAGTTTACGGCTTTACGAAATGTTCCTTGGGCCACTGGAACAGGCAAAACCCTGGAATACCGCGGGAATTACAGGAGTGCATAGTTTCTTGAAGAAACTTTGGAAATTGTATCATAACGATGAGGTGTTTGGAGTTTCAGATGAAAAAGCTTCAGCCGATTCTATGAAGACACTACATAAAACCATTAAAAAGGTGACAGAAGATATTGAAGCTTTCAGTTTCAACACTTCGGTTTCAAGTTTTATGATCTGTGTAAACGAACTTATGGCTCAAAAATGTGATCAGCGGGAAGTTTTGGAACCATTGGCGATTTTAATCGCGCCTTATGCGCCGCATATTGCCGAAGAATTGTGGCAAAAACTGGGAAATAATGAGTCGGTTGCAACCGCTGCTTATCCTGAATTTGAAGAAAAATATCTTGTGGAAAGTACCAAGGAATACCCGATCTCATTTAACGGGAAAACGCGGTTTACCCTGGAATTACCTTTAGATTTGAGTAAAGAAGAGATAGAGGAAATGGTGATGGCAAATGAAAAAACCAAAAATCAAATGGAAGGAAGAACCCCTAAAAAGATTATTGTTGTCCCTGGAAAAATCGTGAATATTGTGGGGTAATTTTAACGTAAAACAAAGATGTAATTCTATTGAAGCTTTTCTTTATATTTGAGTATGGAATATTTATTTATAGGTCTTGCAGCCGGAGCAGTACTCGCTTATTTTATATTTGCGAGGTTTAACAAGTATCGCAGCAAAGAACGGGCAGAGGAACAATCGGTGATTTTGATCGATAAGATCAAAAGCGTTTGTAAATTTATTACGGTTGAGGGCGATTTTTCTGAAATTTACCATTACGAAAATCTCAAGGAAAAATATGTCAGCCTTGTTTTTGGTAAAAAGAAAGCCATCATTTTAATCAGTGCCAAAGCACATATAGGTTTTGATCTAAGCAAGATCAGAATGTCCAGTGATAATGTTCATAAAAAGATTGTTCTCACTAATTTTCCGGAGCCTGAATTGCTTACCGTAGAAACCGATTTTAAATATTATGACAAGCGCGAAGGTTGGGCAAATCCTTTTACTGCTTCCGATTTGACAGATATTACCCGTGATGCCAAAAAGCATATTGTAGATAAAATTCCACAAAGCGGATTGATGGAAAAAGCCAATAAAGAAGCCTTAGACACTATTTTGCTCATAGAAAAAATCGTTGAAACTATTGGTTGGAAACTGGATTATACCGCACTGGAAACAAATGTTTCGGAAATTCCGAAACTAAAAGAATAACTGGCTTTCCTTTGGGGAGTAATCAACCTGGATTCCTATGGATATTGAAACTTTCAGAAATTTTTGCCTTTCCAAAAAAGGCGTTACCGAGAATCTTCCATTTGGCCCCGATACCCTTGTCTTTAAAGTTATGGGAAAAATGTTCGCCCTGGCTTCGCTTGATGAGGTTCCCCTGAGAGTCAACCTTAAATGTGATCCCGAACGGGCTATAAGCTTAAGGGAGGAATATCCCGAAAGGATTCTGCCCGGTTATCATATGAATAAAATGCACTGGAATACCCTGGTGCTGGATGGATTTCTTCAAAAATCAATTGTCTTCGGGCTTGTAGATCATTCCTATAATCTGGTACTTCTGGGCTTGCCGAAGAAACTTCAACAGGAGCTTAAGGCCCTGTAAATAATGAGTAAAAGATCTATGACCGTATTCGATTTTTATAAACGCGAAAAAAGTAATCAGCAACAGAATTTAGA
>JBDNHN010000009.1:0-2562 GCA_041688725.1 Gillisia sp. | reverse complement strand
TTCTTCAAATTCCAGTATAGAATCAATCACAATTCTGGCGATATTTTCATCTTTTGCTACATCATTATACAGGGCTCCATGAGGTTTTATATGGGTGAGTTTTCCACCTTCTGCTTCAGCGATTTGTTTCAAACTCAAAATTTGCGCTACTATGGAAATCTTTAAATCTTCATCAGGAATTTTCATTGATTTTCTGCCAAAATTTTCTTTATCCGGATACGATGGATGAGCTCCTATTTCAACCTTGTTTTCCATAGCGAGCATAACAGTTTGATGCATACTTTCAAGGGTTCCGGCATGTCCTCCGCAAGCGATATTGCAGGCAGAAATCAGCGACATTAATTCTTGGTCATAGTGCCCGCCTTCACCTAAATCACAATTGATATGTATATAATTCATATTGTAACGAATTAGTTCATTAAAGTTTGAGTGCATAAAATATCTAAAGTTAAGAAATCCTGTAACTAATCAGTTCATAATATTTTGAGTACCCAAAATTCCTAAAGGTATGGAGCTTCAATTTTACGGGTGATACAAGATGGTAAATTTTATATTTTGTTCATAGTAACTGCTAATTTTCATATAAACACTGCTGTTTTTTGATTAATACGAGTCCGCTTTTGTTTTTTCTATTAACCCAAGGTACTCCATACTTCAGGCACTTTAAACACTAAATAGTCACGTCATATTTAATATGTCTAAAAATTCTGAAACACTGTATAAATAGATTTAGCACCGAGAAAAATAGTGATCCCTATTATTATAATTCCCAGTACATTTTGTTTTAAGGTATTGCGGTATTCTCCCATAACAGAAGTTTTATTCACAATCCAAAATAAGAAAATTGCAATTACCGGCAAAAGTAATCCGTTAGCAACTTGGGCAAATTTGATGATCTCAATGGGGTTTAGCTGAAGTGAGGAGAAAATTATTCCCAAGAATAAGATCGCAGCCCATACTGCCTTAAATTTTAGTGATTTTAAACCCTTCTCCCAACCAAAAAAACCTTTTATAACATATGCGGCGGCCAAAGGCGCGGTGATGGAAGAGGTGATCCCTGCCGCCAACAAGCCAATGGCAATAAACCAGGTGGCAAATTCCCCGAACAAAGGTTTCACACCTACCGCAAGATCAGCCGCGGAAGTTACATTATCTAAATTAATGGCTGCAGCACTAATAACAATTGCCATAGAAACTGCACCTCCTAACACAATTGCCCAGGAAAGTTCCTTTCTCGCGATTTTAAGATCGGATGGGTTTTTCCATTTTTCTTTTACCAAGGAAGCATGTAAAAACAAATTATATGGCACCACGGTTGTCCCAACCAATGCGATAACGGTCAAAATATCCGTAGAACTTGTAGAAGGAATTAACAACCCCTTTAATATTTCAACTATATCGGGTTTTACAAGAAAAGCGGTTATCAAAAAAGAAAGGCTCATTAATGCTACCAGCACAATAAAAACCCTTTCCAGAATTTTGTAGTTTCCAATTGCCAGGAGGGCAAAGGCGATCGCCCCAATAAGGAGGCTCCAGGCATTTAATGAAAAATCACCAATTTCAATAGAAATTGGTGATGTTATTGCCGTGATCCCCAAGACAGCTCCGGTGATATTTCCGGCCTCGTAAGCTGCATTTCCCATCACAATCGCCGCGAATACCAATAGGATTGCACCTGCCTTTAAAAAAGGATTTTTCAGTTCCTCACGAATACAATCACTTAAGCCTTTTTGCGATATAATGCCCAAACGTACCGACATTTCCTGCAAAATAATACAGGCTATTATTGAGAGCAACAGGGCCCAGAGCAAAGAATATTGAAATTGAACGCCTGCCAGGGTACAAACCGTAACTGTTCCCGGTCCTATAAAGGCTGCCGAAACCATTACTCCCGGACCCACATTTTTTAACCATTCTTTCACTTTTTGGCTTTGGATTCCTGCAGCGCATATATTGCAAAGCTTCCCAGCCAATGTCCACCTTCATAGGTGTCTCCAACTAAATTTGGGAAGGAATAATTAATATGTTTGTTCGCCAGGCTTGTTAGATGAGAAAAATTCTCCGGATATTGATTTGCAAGACCATAAAACACCCAGGCACGGCTAAAATTAAGACCGTCGAGGTGCACCAGTTTTCCATCGGTCCTATCTGAAACTCTTCCGGGCTCCAAAGCGAAATCAGATTTTTTAAGCTGTGGCATAAAATTATCTATCCATAAGGAAAAAGGCGCTTTAGACAGTACCTTTCTCATTACATCCACCTCTTCCAGACAAGGTGAAAGAAAATCGAATCCGCTGGGCTCCCAGGTTATGGGACAATTTTTATCCTTGAGATAAAAATCATTTGCACGTTTTTCGATCAAGGTCCGGAATTCCTCATTTTTTGTTGCCACTGCATAATCATGCGCAAAACTTAAAGCAAATGCCGTATTGGAATGCTCCCCAACCCTGACCGGATAATTTAATTTTGGTAAAAATTCGGTATAACGGGTTACAATTAAGTCCGTTAGGGGTTTTATATTAGCCGATAATTCTATCCCTATATCAGAATCCCAGGTATTCA
>JBDNHN010000547.1:0-2389 GCA_041688725.1 Gillisia sp. | reverse complement strand
TCATACAGGCTTTATCTGCCAGTTTGTTAACGTTGATATTTTCTGTTAAATTTTCGCGCATATATTTGATGACAAATGCCATCCTGTTATTGTCAAAAAGAATTGATTTGTCAACCAACATCGATTTTGCTTTGGTTTGCAATAATCTTATAATTAATTCTTTAACCATAAGATCCACCAAAGCATCTTTGGACTTATTGCTTCCTAAAAATGTGGTAAAGATCCTGTCTAGAATAAATTGAACCTGTTCATTGTTATTTAAATGAATGGAACTTTCATCAAAATTATGTGTGTCATTTTCAAATTCTATCCGGGTATTTTCGTTAAAAAGTTCAACCGTTTCCCTTATTTTATCGGGAGATATTCCCAGAGCTAAACAACGTGTCGGGCTATTGGCAGAGGCAATCGGAAAATCAATTGTCATCTTTTCATTTGACTGAAGCACCACAGATTCCCCCGGAAAAAATTCGAAAGCTTCTTTGTTTTTCAGGTGCATTATTTTTTTGCCGGAAAGCATACTCGCTATTACAGGAAAACCAAATTGCAGCTCTATTTTTTCGGCAACTGTATGAGTTTCAAAAACGTTTAATTCGGCAAAATCTACGCCGTAAATCGTCCTGTTCTCAATAAGAGTGTTGAGTTTACGGCCGTTTTCGTGTTTTGATAAATTAGCATTCAAAGTAAAAAATATTTAGTAATTAGGTAGATATGTCATAGTAAAATATAGGAATGTTCAAGTTTTTGTATGATTAAATATAGTAGTTTACATTCAATTATTTTAAAAAAAACACTATGAATTATTCAAAACCAAAATTTAAGGTTAAATATGGCAATTTTATAAACGGAAAATTTGTGGATCCGGTTGACGGCCAATACTTCGACAATCATTCCCCTATAGACAATAAACTGCTTGCAAAGTACCCTCGTTCCAACGAAAAGGATGTGAAACTTGTGCTTGAGGCTGCAAACAAGGCAAAGGATGCCTGGGGCAATACATCTGTTGCTGAAAGAGCTTCAATTTTACAGAATATAGCCGATGTCATTCAGGAGAATGCAAAGGAATTTGCTGAAATGGATACGGCAGATAACGGAAAAGGGATCCGGGAAACCGTGAATGCCGATGTGCCTTTGGCGGTAGATCATTTCAGGTATTTCGCATCAGTAATTCGGGCTGAAGAAGGCTCTGCCACGGAACTTAATGAAAACACTCTTTCCCTTATCATCCGGGAACCTCTTGGAGTTGTTGCCCAGATAATCCCCTGGAATTTTCCATTGCTTATGTTGGCCTGGAAAGTTGCGGGCGCACTTGCAGCCGGAAATTGTGTTATCCTAAAACCGGCGGAACAAACCCCGGCTTCGGCGACATTTTTAGCCGAAAAGATTGGTCATCTATTGCCTCCGGGAGTATTTAATGTGATGCACGGCTTTGGTCCTGAAGTGGGGAAACCTCTTGCATCAAGCCCTCTTGTGGACAAAGTTGCCTTTACCGGTGAAACCACCACCGGACAATTAATTATGCAATACGCATCTAAAAACCTAAATCCGGTGACTATGGAATTGGGCGGAAAATCCCCGAATATATTTTTTAACAGCATTATGGATCACGATGATGCATTTCTGGATAAATGTATTGAAGGTGCCGTGCTTTTTGCTTTCAATCAGGGCGAAGTTTGTACCGCTCCATCCCGATTGTTGATTCAGGAGGATATTTACGATGCATTTATAAAAAAGGTTGTTGAAAGAACAGAAGCCATTGTTATGGGAGATCCATTTGAGATGACTACGATGATGGGCGCCCAGGCCTCCAATGATCAGTTTGAAAAGATCCTTTCCTATATTAAGATCGGGAAAGAAGAAGGAGCCGAGGTTTTGACCGGGGGCGGAGCCAAAAAATTGAAAGGAGATCTGGAAAATGGTTTCTATATTCAGCCAACTATTTTTAAAGGAAATAATAAAATGCGGATCTTCCAGGAAGAAATCTTTGGGCCGGTGTTGTCCGTTTGTACTTTTAAAGATGAAGCAGAAGCTATAGAAATTGCAAACGATACTATGTATGGTTTGGGTGCCGGGGTTTGGACCAGAGATGCCCATCAGTTATATCAAATTCCAAGAGCCATTAAAGCCGGAAGGGTTTGGGTAAACTGCTATCACGATTATCCTGCACATGCTCCCTTTGGAGGATATAAAAAATCAGGTTTCGGAAGAGAAAACCATTTGATGATGTTAAATCATTACCGACAAACAAAAAATATGCTGATCTCTTATGATAAAAATAAATTAGGATTCTTTTAAAAATAACGATGGCTTACAAAAGAGTAGAAATAACAAAGGACGCTGAAGAAATTGTCCGGCAACTGAAGCAACAGCATGGAGAAGTTATTTTCCATTT
>JBDNHN010000546.1:0-3083 GCA_041688725.1 Gillisia sp. | reverse complement strand
GTTGCGCTTTGGCATCATCGTAAGCCAATGCAGCTTTAATCGCACAATCATTATCCTGGGCTTTTATCAATCCGGTGCTTAAAAATATTCCGGAAAGAATAAGTATTAATTTCGTTTTCATCTTTTTAGTTTTAATAGTTTATTAGTGGTTAATCAAATTTTCTTTGCACAAACCATTTATCGTTTAATGATAAACTTATGGATAGTTTTAAAAAGTTTTCATTTACCAAGCCTGAGTTTGTAGTACCGCGCTGTCCATACTCAATTCCAAGGTTTAAATTGGAGAAATTGTTTCCTGCTGGTAATCCAACTCCAAAAGATATGCCAAACTCATTTATCGCTTCATTATTGATATGTAGCCCTGTTTCTTCAAAACGAATTCCTGCCCGGTAAACTATCCTGTTAAAGTAACTAGTGAGGGAATTGTATTGGGGAATATAAAAACCTCCAAGCCTATATTGGGAAGCATTTTGATAGCTCACGTCCTGATTTGGAGTTACGAAATTAAAATCTTCCACCTGGATATTGGTATATTCGGCTCCTAAAAACCATTTATTTGTTGCTCCCAATCCAGCTCCAAGAGTAAGTTGTGCCGGTAAACTGAGATCTGAATCAGGGAAAGTGATATCATTTTCATCGGCTACCAATTCACCTCCGTTTGCGGCTAAGAGAATTGTTGCGGTGTTTTGAATTTTTTTGGCGGTAATATCCATTTTAGGCGAATAGGTAGCTGCGGTATAAAAATTCAGGTTCTCTGAAAGTGCCCGTTGATAATCCAATCCGAAATTAAGGTTAAAACCACTTAAGTCTGTTCTATCAATTTGTCTTGTCCCAAACTGAACTCCATTTTGAAATGCGGTAAAGTTTTTTTGAATATTTCCGAAATTGTAATTTACAGTTACCCCTAAACTCAAATTGTCAGTAACTGCATAGCCGGTACTTAAATATACCTTATTCATTCCGCCACGTCCTGTAAACCGGTTTGCAGTTTCCTCATTCACATTCAAAATCTTATATCCAACTGAGTTATAAGGAATGAGGCCAAAGCCAAAATTCAATTTCCCGGTTGGGATTCCTATTGCCAGGTAATCCAGGGAAGTTGTTCTGCTGCTTTCGCTTGCCTGGTCAGTTTTTATTTGGGTGCTCTGGTGGCTTCCCCCAACGGTATACGTGGTTAACTTTAACCTGCCGTAGCCGGCGGGATTCCTTAGGTTTAGGTGTATGCTGTCTGAAAACAGCCGCAAACCTCCCATTGATTGATTTTCTACTGTACCCTTAAACTTTGTAAGGCCAATTCCGTAAAATGAATAGGGAGATGAAGTCCCTTCTTGCGCGGCCGACAACACAGTAGTTAGTAAGGCCACGATTATTATAAATCGTTTAATCATTGGGGTTTGTTAAATTCTAATATATAATTCAATCCTTCCAGGAGGAAATTCGAGTTCGCAAAGATGCTATTTTTTAATCGCTTACACAAAAATTGTGCATCCCCACCTGTCAAAATTATTGTTAAATCTTTATATTGAGCCTGATAAGCAGCAATTATTCCATCAATTTCGAAAGTTATCCCATAAATTACCCCAGAATGCATACTGCTATTTGTAGTGTTTCCAATAAGGGTTACTCCCTCTTCGGGCTCTAATAACGGCAAATTTTCGGTAAAATTATGCATTGCCTTATAACGCATATCCAGACCGGGTGATATGGCCCCACCCAAATATTCGTTCTTATTATTTTTAAAATCGTAGGTAATACAGGTGCCGGAATCTATCACCAAAACATTTTCGGCGGGAAAATGTTTACTTGCTGCCGACACAAGTGCAACCCTATCGTTTCCCAAAGTATTGGGGCTAAGGTATAAGTTGGTGAACACCTGCGGCAATTGTTGATTCAAAATAAACAATCTGGATCCCTCTTCTAGCTTTTGCAACCACTTTAAAGGGGTTTTTGAAACCGAAGAAAGGATAATATTACCCGATTTTTGATACTTTCGTTCCAATTCTTCAAGATTTTTTAAAAAATCGCGCCTCAATGAAATTTTTTTCTTAATTAGTATATCCCCTTGAAATACAGCCATTTTTACCAGTGTATTTCCAATATCAATTACAAGATTCATAGATATCCTTTAAAAAAACGAAGGTACGAAAGCATTTTTTTAATTTTTCCTTTGCAGGTTAATTAAATGAAATTATATTTGCATCCGCTTGAAAGGCTTGTTACAAGTTTGAAAGCAACTGGTACCTTAGCTCAGTTGGTAGAGCAATGGACTGAAAATCCATGTGTCCCTGGTTCGATTCCTGGAGGTACCACAAATTAACCCCATAAACATAGTGTTTATGGGGTTTTTGCTTTTTAAAGGGACAACACAAGGGACAACGGATCAAGCATGATTGGGGTCAAGACAAATTGTTGTGTTTAAGCAAAGATTGTGGTTAATCTACAAAGAAAGAATTCTACATTTTTAACTCCTCTAAATTGCGCCCTAACGGCTTTTATCTTTGTGTTAAAAGATTCAGCTGAGGCATTTGTACTTCTATTTATAAAGTAGTTCAGGATAGATCTATAGTTAAGATGTGTGGTATTTGCTATTGTATTGAATGCCCTGAATCCAGATTTCTCTACATCACTGTACCAATTTGCCAATTTGGTATAAGCTACTTCTATTGATTTTGCTTTATTGTAGGTATCCCTAAGTCCTTGCACCAAATCAAAGGCGATTTTAATATCTGGATATTCTGTAAAGAGTATTTTACTTCGTGGATATTGATCGGTTGATTGCCCTAAATATAATTTTAAATTAACTCAAATTTAACTTTTATAAGTGAATTTTTCATAAATATATATTTATATTTTGTATATCCGTAAAGATTCCTAAATTAAGGAATTATTCCTATATTGAACGGAATTTAAACTGATTAGTTATGAATTTATTTTCTTTTGGGGCTTACTTTACGAATGAAGAAAGTTGCCGTTTGCATTTTAAGGAGCAGCGCGACAAGCAAGGTGTGGTCTGCCATCGATGTCAGGGCAGGGATCATTATTGGCTCCAGAACAAATGGAGTTATCAATGTAAATCTTGTAAT
>JBDNHN010000084.1:0-2133 GCA_041688725.1 Gillisia sp. | reverse complement strand
GGATTGGAATTTAAAAAAGCATTATTCGGAATATGGTTGTCTGATAAACCTGCCGATAAAAAATTGAAACAGGCTATGTTGAGCAAGAAATAAATTTTGTTTAAAAACAAAATTTGACTTTAAAACATGGATATAATGACTTGGAAGAAATCATTTTTGATTTTAATGCTGTTTTTTGCTGGTATCAATTTGCAATCCCAGTCGGTATTGGGTGCTTGGAAAGCCATCAATGAAGAAAGCGGAAAAGCCATGTGTATTATTGAAATTTATGAAGTGGAAGGTCAGTTTTTTGGGAAAGTCAAGAGAATTTTAAAAGAAGATGATAGAGGCCGTATTTGCGACAAATGTGAGGGAGATTTTAAAGACATGCCTGTAGAAGGTATGGTAGTAATGGACGGATTGGAAAAAGACGGGGATTATTATGTTGGAGGAACGGCTCTTGACCCTGAATCCGGAAAGGAATACAGGTGTAAAATCTGGCTGGATGAGATGAATCCCGATATTTTAAAGGTAAGGGGATATCTGGTGATATTTTACAGAACCCAAACATGGGAAAGGGATAATTAATTTTTTATAACAAAAGCATATAAAACCATTCTTATTTTTAAGGGTGGTTTTATTTATTTGGAGAAAAAAGAAACTTAAATTTGTTTTCCAACTTAAGTACATTCAATGAATTTCTATATAAACGTTATCCTCCCACTTCCTTTAGAAAAACAGTTTACTTATGAGGTAACCCCGGACGAAGCCGAATTTTTACAACCGGGGATGCGGGTTGCAGTACCATTTGGGAAAACCAAGATATATACAGGTATCGTTGCCGGGATTCATCAAAATGCCCCGCAAAAGTACGAAGCTAAACCAATTGAACAAATACTTGATGAATCTCCTGTAGTTACAAAGCATCAGTTGAAGTTTTGGGATTGGATAGCGCATTATTATATGTGTGCAGAAGGAGAAGTGCTTAAAGCGGCACTCCCTGGCGGATTTTTGTTGGAAAGCGAAACTTTGGTGCAATTAGCTCCTTCAGCTGAAATTGATGAAAGCGATTTAAGCGATGAAGAATTTTTGCTTTATGAAGCCCTTCAACGCCAATCTTCTCTGAAAATCCAGGAAATAATGCAGCTGCTGGACAAAAAGAAGGTATTACCCATAATAAACCAGATGGTTATAAAAAATCTTTTGGTGGTAAACCAGGAAATTTTTGAGCAATACAAACCTAAGCTCATTCGCTATATTAAGCTGAATGAGAAGTTCGATTCAGAAAAAGATATGCAACTGCTTTTGGAGGGATTGAGCAATGCTCCCAAGCAACGGGAAGTTATTCTATCCTGGTTTCAGCTTCAGGCAAAATCCAGAAAACCGGTTCAGTTAAAATTGCTTTCCGAAACCAGCGGGGCATCAACAGCTATTATAAAATCTTTAATTAAAAAAGAAATATTTTCAGAATATTCCTTAAAAACCGATCGGGTAAAATTTGATTTAGAGGATACTGATCAGTCCATGGTTTTAAATGAATGGCAGCAAGAGGCTTTTGAGGAGATCAATACTATTTTATCAAAGGATGAAGTTTGCTTGCTACACGGGGTTACATCTTCCGGAAAGACCGAGATTTACATCAAATTAATTGAAAATATTATTTCCCAGGGGAAGCAGGTTCTTTACCTATTACCGGAAATTGCACTAACCTCACAACTTGTTGGCCGGCTTCAAGCTTATTTCGGGGAACAGGTCTTGGTGTATCACAGTAAATACTCTGTAAATGAACGGATGGAAATTTACCGGCACGTATTAAATTCGAACGTAAAAGCAAAGATTGTATTGGGAGCACGATCGTCTTTATTTCTGCCTTTTCAAAATTTAGGTTTGATCGTAGTAGATGAAGAACATGAAACAACTTATAAGCAATTTGATCCTGCACCGCGTTATAATGCCCGGGATGCAGCAGTGGTTTTATCTAAAATGCACAAAGCAAATATTCTAATGGGGTCTGCTACCCCATCTTTAGAATCGTATTTCAACGCATCACAAAAAAAATATAAACTTGTCAATTTAAAAAGACGATTCGGGAATGTGAATCTCCCTGAAATTGAAATTGTTGACATTAAGGAAAAATACAAGAAAAAGAAGATG
>JBDNHN010000083.1:0-6852 GCA_041688725.1 Gillisia sp. | reverse complement strand
TCTTAAATATTCCATTTGATACCCAAAGTAGGTCGTACATAAAATCCGGTAGCCCCGGCGAAGTTCTCGGAAAGCTCGACCTCTCCTCCCAATGAAAAACTTTTGTTCAAATTATACCAAAGTTGTGGTTCGGCCAGGAAAACGGTTCTTTCAGACAAACCATTTTCTGACCATAGATCGGCAAAACCAGCAAAAGTTATTTTGTCTTTAAATAAATTAAGATACCAGGTTCCTGTTACCTGGTAATTTGCTTTTCCGGAATCTTTAAAAGCTTTGTAACCGGCGTAGGTTGAAAAACCCCATTTCGCATTTCCTTTTGCATAGTTAAGGCCAAAGATCCAGGCGTCATTAATAGTATATCCTCCCTGTGCTCCATTAGCTTCAAAAGTCCCCAATCCTCCATTGTATTCCACATGCAATCCAACAGGCATTTTTTCGGTTTTAAGAACCCGGGCAATCTCATAATAGCCTTGACTTATCCCCGATTTCGCATTATAATCGAAATCGACAAAAGTATAGGTATTCCCGTATTTATCCGGTTTAAAAAGTTCAAAAGTGGTGGTGAAATGCTCTCTTTCGAAATCTCTGTGTAATTGAAAGTTTTGAGCGCTTAGGGTTGCGGTAATAAAAATTGTGAAAAGAGTAATTATTTTATTCATTGGGGTAGGAATTTTATGTGAGGTTACAAAAATAACTTTAACCGCTATAATAATTCCTTTTGTGAATGTCCAATTATGAACATTCATTTTCTATATAAAATTAAATTTCTCTTTTGAATATATTATTCTATTGATTATAACCAACGAGTTATTAATTATTTGGGGGATTCATAGAATATTGGGAAATAATAATTGACCTAAATATGTTAATTATTGTTAATAAGTTTAATTGAAAAGAATTCCTCTAGGCTCTGCCTAGAGGTTTCCGTTGAAATTGTCATTCCCGTGAAAACGGGAATCTAAAATACAGAATTATGGTTTTTGATCCAAAGGTCGAAATGAAACCCGCGAAATACCTCTATGGCTCTGCCTCGAGGATAGTTGGTTTCAAAAAATTCTTTATTTTTCTTCTGAAGTAATCAGCCTTTTAAACTCTGATTCATTCTCTCCTTTATAAAAAACTTGAATCAAATTTGGCTGAGACCTGTGCTTAGTTTGCCAAAGCGCAAATAAAGTTTTAAAATTTTGGATTTGATTCTTTTTTGAAGGCTAAAAAAAGATTAAAAAGCTAAATTATTTATAATACGAATAATTTGCTATTTTTACATTTTTTTAAAGAGTATGTCTTTAACCCCTGTTGCATAATAACTTATAATTCTATAAATTGGCAATAACTAATCTTTTAAACTAACTAACAATGATTAAATCAAAATCACTTTTTGGAATAGTTTTTCTGTTGCCATTCCTAATTTTCGCACAAAAATTACCGGCAAATTTTTTCTTGGAAAAGCTGGATAATGGATTACAAGTATTGACAATTGAAGATAATACTGTACCACTTGCCACCATCGAAATTACCGTTCATAACGGAGCTTACACAGAGTCTCCAGAATTTGATGGCCTTTCACATTTATATGAACATATGTTTTTTAAAGCAAATAAGGACATTCCTTCACAGGAAAAATATTTAGAACGTGTCAATGAACTTGGAATTTCTTTCAATGGAACCACTTCAGGTGAGCGTGTTAATTATTATGCTACATTGAGTTCTCAAAAGTTGGTTGAAGGATTAGAATTTATGAATTCTGCAATTCGATATCCTTTATTTCTTAAAGAAGAAATGATAAATGAAAACCCGGTTGTTGATGGAGAATTTCAACGGAATGAATCAAATCCTGTGTTTTACTTACTTCAGGATAGTGGGCATAAAATGTGGGGAGACCTTTTTAGCAGAAAAAATGTTATTGGTGATCATGATATTATATTAAATGCGACTCCTGAAAAAATGAAAACAATTCAAAACAGATATTATTATCCAAATAATTCTATTCTTGTTGTTGCTGGAAATGTAAATCATAAAGATGTATTTGAAAAAGTCAGAAATATTTATGGAAGCTGGAAACCTTCAGATTTTAATATATTTGAAAAATATCCAATTCCGGAGATTAAACCTTTAGAGAAAACTGCATATTTTACGACATTGAATGAAAATGCTTCAACCCCAATAGTTTTAATGGGTTGGCATGGACCAGATACTCGCAATGACATTCCTGCTACCTATGCGGCAGATGTTTTTTCATATATTCTATCACAAAAATCTTCACAGCTACAAAAGGAATTGGTAGACAGCGGTTTGGCTTATCAAATAAATCTTGGATACACTACCAATAAATATGTAGGGCCAATTCAACTGTTTTTAGTTCCAAATCCAGAGAAAATTACAGAGGCGATGAGTAAATTAGAAGAACAAATTGATATGTGGGATTCTGATAACTATTTTACCGACGAACAACTTGAAACAGCAAAAACGCTATTGGCAATTCAAGATGCTTATGGCAAAGAAAAAACATCTCAATATTTGCACACAGTCACGTATTGGTGGGCATCCGCAAGTATTGATTACTACACTAATTATATTGACAACCTTAAAAAGGTTACCAGAGAAGATATTAAAAAATATGTACAAACATATATTAAGGACAAACCTAAAGTTGTAGGATTGTTACTATCTCCAAAAATGAAGGAACAAATGCAGTATGATTCATTAGAAAAACTTTTAAATAAATAATTATGAGAAAATTTATAAAATTCATACTGGTATTTGTAATAATAATTACTACTACTGATGGTGTTTTTGCTCAAAACTCATCTCCAACTTCAAACGTTAAAGAATTCGAAGTAAATGGCATTAAAGTACTCCTTAAACATTCTCCAAAAGAAGTTATTAGTGCAAAATTATTTATTAAAGGTGGTACAGCGAATTATACAAAAGAACAAGAAGGGATAGAAAATTTCGCTTTAAAACTTGCTGTTTCCGGCGGTACAACATCATTAAATAAAACTTCTTTTAGCAGTGCTATTGATAAAATTGGTGCTAATATAAATGTGAATTCCGATTATGATTTTAGTGAGATTGAGTTGACTTGTGTTAAACAATTTTGGGATGCTTCTTGGAATCTTTTTGCAGACGCTATTTTAAATCCTGCCTTTTCCGAAGAGGAATATACTCTTTTAAAGGAGCAACTAATTAATAATGCAAAACAAGCAACTTCAGATCCAGATTCTCAATTGCGAAATTTGGCTATGGCTAATGTTTTTAAAGGTAAAAATTATGAAAAAATTCCTGCCGGTACTGAATCAAGCCTTCAGAATATTTCTTTAGAAACCCTTAAAGAATTCTATAAAGATTTACTTGGGCGAAAAAGAATTTTTCTTGTTATAGCGGGCGATGTAACTATGGAAGATATTAAAACTAAGGTTGAATCATCTTTTGGTTCACTTAAAGAAGGAACATTACCTATTCTTGAAGAACCTACTATAATAGCACAACCTACAAATCTAATTGAAGATAGAGATATTGCTACCAATTATATACGAGGATATATGACAGCGCCAAAAATGGATAGTAGAGAAGGTGTTGCAATGCAAATTGCGATGCGGATTTTAGCAAATCGCTTGTTTATTGAGATAAGAACAAAAAGAGGCTTATCATATGCACCAAGTGCTTTTTATGCAAATGGCATTGTAAATAGCCCTTATAATGCTATTTATGTTTCTACGATAGATCCAAAGCAATCTATTAAAGTTATGGTTGATGAAATTGATAAACTTCGAACTGAAGGTTTTACAGCGAAAGAACTCAAAGACATACAGCAATCCTTTTTAACCAATCATTATATGGGTTTAGAAACCATGGCTGCACAAACAGGAAATTTAGGTCTAGCAGAATTAAAAGGAAATTGGAAAATAGCTGAAGAATTTGCTGCCGTTGTAAACGATGTTTCTTTAGATGATATAAATAAAGCTATAAAAAAATATTCTGAAGTTATTAGTTGGACTTATTTAGGTAAAAAAGATATGATAACTGAAGAAGATTTCTTACAACCTAAAAAACTGCAAGTAAATACTTCTTTTAAAGATTAATGATGATTATTACTACTTTGCTCGCTATGGATTATGGCGGGCAAAGTTTTTCATCAATGGCCTACTAATTATGTCTTTCTCATTTGTCTTAAAATAGACACCAATTTTCAACTCTCTAAGAATGCCAGCAATCGCAACCTTGAACGGGTTTTTCGCTCAATCCTGCTTCACTTTCCGCCCTGTCCTTCCTCTAAAACGCGCAAAGATCAAAAGCGTTTTGGTTGTGTTAATAAAATAGACACCTGTAAGGAGAATAGCCGCTGCAACTATAGATTGCAGGCTTAGTTGTTCATTTAAAAAATACCAGCCCAGTAAGAGAGCTATTATTGGATTTACATAGGTAGAAGTGGCTACCTTTTCAGGGGAAACGGTTTTCAATAAATAATTGAACGAGGTAAATGCCACGATACTTCCAAAAAGTATCAACAGGATCATTGAAAATTGGGTGGGTGAACTCCATTCTGTAGGATAGCTCCAGGTTTCTCCAAATAAATTACTCGCTATCATCAAAAGAATCCCTGAAGTAAGCATTTGATATCCGGTATTCACAAAATAATTTAGAGGTAAATTGGCTTTGGCCACAAACAAACTGCCATAAGACCAGCTCAGCAGGCACACAAAGATCATTCCCATCCCCAGGATAGAATTTTCCTGATTTATTATTTCCTTCTGACTTACCAATAAGTAGATCCCGATAATCCCCAGGATCACTCCTACAATAGACATAGGTTTAATTTTTTTTCCGTCAATGATCCACATCAATAAGAGAACCACAAGAGGTTGTGCCGAAATTTGAAGGGCCGCAAAGCCGCTGTCCACATATCTAAGAGCCCAGACAACCATTCCGTTTCCAAATGCCAGGAACAGGAATCCTGCAATTACAGTATTGAGAAATTGATTTTTTGTGATCGCGAGGCTTATTCCCAGGATCTTGCAGAGGATAAATATTAAAATTCCCGCGGAGATAAACCGGATGGAAGCCAGCATAAAAGGAGGCAATTCGGTGACCGCAACTTTATTTAAAAGATAAGTAGATCCCTAGATAAAGTAAATGGAAAAGAAAGCCAGAACAACAAGGCTAGGATTTGGAGATTTATTCATTGCGATTTCAGCTATGTTCTAATAAAGATTAAAAATAAGAATAAACTTCTATTTTCAACATATTCCAATTGGGTTTATCCACGCTCCTGAAGGACTTAAAGACATGAATAATTGATGAAAATATTTTATTTTAAAAAGAAATTTAATTGCCTTTAGCATCCAAACTCTTCAGAATTGGCAGTTTGAAATTAGTTGTTTTTATTTAGATTATTTGTTTAAATAAAAGATTATAACTCATTTGTAAATAGGTTCTTATAATTTACCAAGAAACTTCAAAATTTATAGCCATGACTGCAAGTTGAAGAAGTTTCAAATGGCAGCTCTTATAAAATGATCTGTTGGATCAGTTTATAAAATCCCGAATATAAAATAGAAATTTTATCAATAATGGAAGTTTCTGTTTTATACGAAATCAAGCTTCACCGGAAAATGTTTTAAAAGGATTTCTATAGATATGTATTTAATAAGGGATTGGAGGGTCCTTCCAAATATTTTATTTTTTCTATTAAATGCTTGGGTATTAATACTTTTGAACCTTTTACAGGATCTATAATTATAACTTCGTGAACCATAATTGCGGCTAATCGATTCTTTTTCTCACTAAAATAATAGGAACGAAAAATGATGCGATCTTCCCGAATTTCTTCAACTCTTGTCCCAATTTGTATTATATCAGGGTACTCCAAAGGAGCTATATATTTTACAGATTGAAATCCTAATATAGGTGCGGTTTCCGATTTTTCCGGAGCTGAATTGATCAAACCTATTTTTACAAAATAATCAATTCTGGCGGTTTCACCCCAACCAACGTATGCTACATTGTTTACATGCCTGTATGCATCCATCTCACCCCATTGTACATTTATGGTGGTAACAACCTTGAAATCTGCTATTTTCATATATTGATACTAATAATTTTTTTATCCCCTGATAGCTATCGGAGGTAATTCACATATTCAGGCAGGAAGGCCTATTAGTGTTTGTGTCGGGTTCTCCTTATGCTCATTTTATTTTGCTTTTTTTACTGTTTTCGCATCGCCTTCATTTCCCGGAACAACTCTTTGAATAGGCCACGGGCGATCAATAATTTCATTATTTCATTTGTTCCGGCATAAATTCTGGCAACTCTGTTATCTACATACATTCGGGCAATTGGGTAATCCCACATATAACCGTAGCCCCCAAATAGCTGCAGACATTCATCTACTACTTTAGAGTGCATTTCTGTGGCTGAATATTTTGCCATAGAGGCACTTTCGGGAGTAAGTTTATGTTCCGCCAATAATTGAATACATCGATCTACAAAAGTTTGATGAATTTGTAATTGGGTAGCACATTCCGCAAGTTTAAATTGCGTGTTTTGGAAACCGGCAATGGGTTGCTTAAAAGCTGTTCTTGTAGAGGTGTATTCAATAGTATCCACGATAGAGCCTTCTGCACCTCCAATGGAAGCTATGGCTACAGACAAACGTTCCCTGGCCAATTCTGTCATCATAATTTTGAAACCGCTTCCTTCCTCCCCCAGCAAATTCTCTTTTGGAACTTTTACGTTGTCAAAAAATAATTCGCAGGTATCCTGGGCTTTCATTCCTATTTTTTTGAAAGGAACTCCCTTTTCAAAGCCTTCGGCAGCACTCTCCATGATCAATAAAGAAACCCCTTCATTTTC
>JBDNHN010000082.1:0-8167 GCA_041688725.1 Gillisia sp. | reverse complement strand
TTTTTGGAATTTTAGATACCGAATCACGGATAAAAGACGATGGCAAAATCGAGATCAGTAATTTAAAAGGGGAAATAGAATTCCAGGATGTGCATTTTGGTTATGATGAAAATGAAGAAGTCCTGAAAGGAGTTTCATTTATGGCCAACAAAGGAGAAACTATTGCCATTGTTGGGGCTACCGGCGCCGGAAAGACAACCGTAATAAATTTGCTCAACCGTTTTTATGAAATAAACAGCGGTAAGATCCTGGTGGATGGAATTGATATTAAGGATATCACCATTAAATCCCTACGTGCTGAAATCGCTGTGGTATTGCAAAATGTATTTTTATTTGCCGATACAATTTTAAACAATATCACTCTTCATAATCCCAATGTTACCGAAGCCGATGTTGTGATGGCAGCTAAAGAAATTGGGGTTCACGATTTTATCGTTTCTCTGCCCGGAAATTATCATTTCAATGTGAAGGAACGAGGGGTGATGTTGTCTTCCGGCCAGCGCCAACTCATCTCATTTTTGAGAGCCTATGTTAGCAATCCAAGTATTTTGGTTTTAGATGAAGCAACTTCTTCCATAGATTCTTACAGCGAGCAACTTATTCAGGACGCCACAGACAAAATCACCCTGGGCCGAACATCAATTGTCATCGCTCATCGTTTGGCTACAATTAAAAAAGCCGATAAGATAATCGTGATGGACGCGGGAAAAATTGTTGAAACAGGTACTCACAAGGAATTGTTGAAAATGAAGGATGGTTATTATAAAAATCTTTATGAGGTGCAGTTTATGGCAGAAGAATCTATCTAAGGATTTGTTCAGAAATAAAGTGACCGAATTATAGGCAGTTATTTTGTTCGCCAATAAGGCGAAAACGCAGGCATAGAAGTAGCTATGGCGAGTATTTTCAACGCAGTTGACGAGCAAAAGAACCCGTAGAAACCGCCAGGTTATTTCTAGACAGATCTTAGGTTAAATCCTCCTTTAATTTATTTATCAGATCATTTGTATCTTCAAACATCACAAATTTACCATCTTTCAAAAAAGAAATTTGTCCGGTTTCTTCGCTCACAACCAAGGCCAGAGCATCTGTTTTTTCGGAAATCCCAACTGCTGCACGGTGCCTTAGTCCAAATCTAAGTGGAATTGACCTGTCATTAGAAACGGGAAGGATTACTCGGGTGGCCGTGATCTTGTTGCCTTCTATCACTATCGCACCATCGTGTAAAGGAGAATTTTTGAAGAAAATAGATTCAATTATGGGTTGATTTAATTCGATATTCATTTCGTCCCCGGAATTCTTAACAAAGTCCAGTTTTGTGCTTTTTTGAATGATGATGAGGGCTCCGGTATAAGTGCGGCACATACTCTCACAGGCTTTTACCAATGCGATAAGGTTGGTTTGCAACTCGCTGTCATCTTTTAGAAACCGAAGTTGCCTGAAAATTTTTCCTTGCTGGGTAAAATTGGAGGAACCTATCATCAATAAAAACTTCCTTATTTCCTGCTGAAAAACCACTATTAATGCAAACATTCCCACGCCGATAAATTCGCCTAAAACATTGCTCAGTAATTCCATTCGGAGCAACTGGGTGAGCTTCCATATTAGGTAAACTATCACGATCCCAATAAAAATATTGACCGCTACCGTTCCTTTTACGAGTTTATACAAATAAAATAGCAGTATTGCAACAAAAACAATATCTACAATGTCAAGAATTCTAAGGTTTAAAAAATCCAAATTTTAAGGCTTTGTGTAAAAATAGAAAAATTAAGTTTAGTTTTTTAGTTGAGAGGTTAATTTCACGACTTCCATGGCTTCTTTTACATCATGCACCCGTAAAATGTGTGCTCCCTTTGTAATTGCAATGGTGTTTAAAACTGTAGTGCCATTTAGCGCTTCTTCCGGGCCGAAACCAAGGGTTTCATAAATAGTCGATTTTCTTGAAAGTCCCGCCAAAACAGGTAATTCCAGGGTTTTAAATAACTCCAGATTTGAGAGGAGATCAAAATTTTGTGAGACGTTTTTTGAGAATCCAAACCCTGGATCTATAATAATATCATTTATTCCCAATAGGCGCGCTGCTTTAATTTTTTCGGAAAAATAAAAAAGCACCTCCTGAGTCAAATCTTCATATTTGTTCAGATCTTTCATATTCTGGGGAGTTCCCCGCATATGCATCATAATGTAAGGCGCCTGGTATTTTGCAATTACATCCATCATATCTTCATCTAAATTCCCTGCGGAAATATCGTTGATGATGGCAGCTCCGGCTTCGATGCTTTTCAAGGCGACTTCAGCCCGGAAGGTGTCTATAGAGATTTTGGTTTCAGGAAAATGTTTTAAAATCAGTTCTACAGCCGGGATCACACGTTTTAATTCTTCATCTGTACTTATGTCTATTGCCCCGGGCCTTGTACTGATTCCCCCAATATCGATAAAAGCAGCGCCTTCCTTTAGCATTTTTTCTGCTTTATTCAACAAAGAATCAGGAGTTGTGTTTCTGCTTCCTTCATAAAATGAATCAGGAGTGATGTTTAAGATCCCCATAACTTTCGGGCTGCTTAGATCTATGAGGTTTCCTTTGCAATTAATGGTCATTTTGTATGCTTTGAGATTGGAAAAATGATCTGTTCAAAAAAAATAATGTAGTTGTAAAGGTCGTTAAATTAACAAACAGTTCCAGTAATTTGTAGAACCTGTTCTGTTTTCTGAACCTCAATTTTCCAGTTCATTATTTTTTGATAGGTGATAACATTGAATTTCTTAATTATTTGACCGAAATTTACGAAAATTAGAATGTTTTTATGAGGGATACTTCAAAACAATACGATGCGGTGATTGAAAAGTGCCGAGAGTTGTTTGCAAATAAAATGAAAGATTACGGCAGCGCCTGGCGAATTTTGAGGCTTCCGTCCTTAACCGATCAAATTTTTATTAAGGCCCAACGCATTCGCGGCCTTCAGCAAAATGAGGTAAGAAAAGTTGACGAAGATGAAAGATCTGAATTTATCGGGATCATAAATTACTCGGTAATGGCCCTGATCCAACTGGAACTGGGTATTGCCATCACCCCGGATTTGCCCCTGGAAGAAGCTTTACATTTATACGATCTAAAAATAGCCCGGACCAAAGAATTGATGGAAAACAAAAACCACGATTATGGCGAGGCCTGGCGGGATATGCGGGTGAATTCCCTTACCGATTTGATCCTTCAGAAATTGCTTCGGGTAAAGCAAATTGAAGATAATAAAGGAAAAACCCTGGTAAGTGAAGGCATTGATGCCAATTACCAGGATATAATCAATTATGCTGTTTTTGCCTTGATCTTAATGGAGGAGTCTGCCGCTTAAAAACCTTTTTTAGATGATACATCCATTAGAATAGAGTTTCTTAAACATGAAAATATTTATAGGGATGTTACAGATGTCCCTAAAACCATAATCTAAACAAATGAAAATATTAGTTGGAATAGCCAGAATTTTTGTGGGGATATTATTTATTATCTCCGGATTTGTAAAACTGAACGACCCAATAGGTTTTTCCTTTAAACTTCAGGAATATTTTAGTGCAGAGGTGCTTAACCTGGAATTTTTAGTTCCCTTCGCGTTGGTTATTGCCATTGCCTTGGTAATTATTGAGTTGGTGCTTGGAATTATGCTTATAATAGGTTATTTGCCCAAATTCACCTTGTGGAGTCTGCTGTTGATGACCCTGTTTTTTACCTTTCTCACCTTTTATTCGGCATATTTCCATAAGGTTTTAGATTGCGGTTGTTTTGGGGACGCCATGCCTCTAACTCCCTGGCAATCCTTTTATAAAGATATTGTACTGCTGGTTTTGATCCTGCTGATCTTCTCTAACAGCAAGTATCTCACTCCAATTTTTGCTCCGGCTTCCCATAAATGGATCGTATTTTTGTCGTTTATGTTAAGTTTTATTTTTTGCTATTATGTGCTTATGCATTTACCGTTAATAGATTTTAGGGCCTATAAAGTTGGAAATAATCTCCTGGAGGAAATGAAATTACCCAAAGATGCCCAAAAAGCTGTATACGAATATGAATGGAAATTCAAACAGGATGGGAAAGAGATCCTGATTAAAAACACCGGGAAATTCCCACAAGTGGAAGGGGAATATATTGGAGTGGAAACAAAACTTATAAAAGAAGGCGATATGCCTAAAATAAAGGATTTTTTCATTGAAAAGAACGATGTCGATGTAACCGAAGAAATTTTAAATAAAGATAAACTCCTGATAATAATTGCCTATAATCTCAATAAAACAGAGCGTCAGGGGTTTATCGATATTAAAAAATTGAGTGAGCAGGCGGTAGAAAAAGGCTATACCGTTATTGGGCTTACTTCCTCCGGGGACGAACAAAAGCGGGAGATCGCAGAAAAATTTGACCTCAGTTTTGATTTCTATTTAAGTGATGAGACCGTGCTTAAAACCATAGTACGGTCCAATCCCGGAATTTTAACGCTTAAAAGGGGAGCCGTTACCCAAAAAGCGCATTGGTTTGACGCTTCAGATATTAAGCTTTAAAAATAAAAGTCCTGCTTTTATTTGAGCTTTTGCAAATCCTTGCCCTAATGTTTTACGGTAATCTTTATATTTGTAAAACTATTCTCCCGGCTTGGTCCTGCAATGGAAGTTGTAAATAGGCAATTTTTGATTTTTCATCAAAAACAGGAGGAGAAAACTTAAAACATTCAATTTCATAAGATAAAATTCATAAAATCATGAGAAAAAATATTGTAGCAGGAAACTGGAAAATGAACAACGATTTGGCTGAAACCATGGAGCTTTTGGGACATTTAAAATCGCAATTGGTTAAAGAACCGGTTGCCGAGGTTTATGTGGCTCCGTCTTTTACAAATTTGTATAACACATTTCAGTCTTTAAAAGAAACGCCTATAAAGGTGGCGGCTCAAAATATGCATTATGCTAAAAATGGTGCTTTTACCGGGGAAGTTTCAGCATCAATGCTGAAGAGTATTGGGGTAGAGACCGTGATTTTAGGTCATAGCGAGCGCCGTGCGCTATTCAATGAAACCGATGAAATGCTGGCCCAAAAAGTGACTTCAGCAATTGAAAATGAAATGACCGTGATTTTTTGTTTTGGGGAAGTATTGAAAGACCGCAAATCAGAAAAACATTTTGAGGTTGTTAAAGAGCAATTGGAAAACGGCATCTTCCACCTTTCAAAAGATGCATGGAAGAATGTCATCCTCGCTTACGAGCCTGTTTGGGCCATAGGGACAGGGGAAACAGCATCTCCGGAACAAGCGCAGGAAGTTCATGCCTATGTTCGAAAAATTGTCGGAGAAAAATATGACGAGCAAACTGCCCAGGATGTTTCAATTTTATATGGCGGCAGTGTAAAACCAGATAATGCAAAAGAAATTTTCGCGAAAAAAGATGTGGACGGCGGGCTTATTGGTGGTGCTGCCCTGAAAGTAATCGATTTTCTAGCCATTGTAAATTCATTTTAAAAATGCCAAAGACTTATATAGAATTTCAGTTCACGGTAAATCCTTTGCAACCGGCATCGGAAATATTGATCGCTGAATTAAGCTATGCCGGATTTGAGAGTTTTGTGGAAAATGAGGGAGGCATTACCGCCTATGTTGTTTCCGAAGAATTTGACGAGGAGGCTTTTGCGGGATTGCATATCCTGCAGTCGGATGAATTTGAGATCACCTATTCCTCCCAGGAAATCGAAAAGGTTAACTGGAATATTGAGTGGGAGAAAAATTTCAATCCTATAATTATCGATGGTCAGTGCTCTGTAAGAGCACCATTTCACGAAAAGCCTGAAACCGAATTTGACATTATTATTGAACCTAAAATGTCTTTTGGTACCGGACATCACGCAACAACAAATATGATGTTGCAATTCCTCTTAAAAAATGATTGGGAAGGCAAAACAGTGCTGGATATGGGATGCGGGACAGGAGTTTTAGCAATCCTGGCCGAGATGAAAGGCGCAAAAGGCGTTGACGCCATAGACATTGATAATTGGTGCTACCTGAATTCCATGGAAAATGTAGTGCGAAATAACTGCGAACTTATTTCCGTTTATGAAGGAGCTGCTGAATTGCTGGAAGGTAAGCACTATGACCTGATAATTGCCAATATCAACAGGAACATACTTTTAGAAGATATTACCAAATACAGTGAATGTTTAAATCCCGGCGGGGAATTGTTTTTAAGCGGATTTTATATCGAGGATATTCCGGCGATTGAAGAAGAATGCAACCTTAATGGGTTAAAAATTGAAGATGAGCTGGAGCAGGAAAACTGGGCAGCATTAAGCTTTATTAAAAGCTAATTTTTTAATAAATTTGTATTTTAGTAACTGAATTTCAATATAATACGAGGGAAGATGAGCACGAAAGAAAAAGTATTGGAAAAGGTGAAAACCGATACCAAAAAACAGAAAATTCACGAAATAGTTTTGTATAACGATGATCATAATACATTTGATCACGTTATAGAAACTCTGATCGCTGCCTGTGACCACACTGCCGAGCAAGCCGAACAATGTGCCGTTCTGGTCCATTATAAAGGACAGTGTACCGTAAAAACAGGTGCTTTCAACGATTTGAAGCCAAGATGTTCCAAATTGCTGGATGCGGGATTAAGTGCTGAAATTCTGGGTTAGAAACACTTATACCGGGTTAAATTTAGTTTCGGAAAATAATGCGCAAAGCTCTTAGAAGTTTTTAAAATAAAACTTATATTTGCACCCGCCTAATTAACCGATGAAAATCAATTTATTAGGCGAAAATACATATAAAAAAAGGCCTCGTGGCGCAATTGAATAGCGCATCTGATTACGGCTCAGAAGGTTCCAGGTTTGAATCCCGGCGAGGTCACTTTAAAAATCCGTAAACGGCTTAAAATAAGTCTTTTACGGATTTTTTATTTAGTTTTGTACCGCCAAATGTGTGGCCGGAATTCCAGGAAATTCAAGTTTATTTTCTTCTTCTTTTAGTTGTTTCCACAGCAAAATTTATTTTTATCTAGGAAAAGCGTTCAATTTTAAGGTGAATGGAATTTTGGACAGCTTGAAAAAGATGAATTTTCAACCTCACACCATATCGGAAATACCTTTCCAAGCTTCAACCTATAATTTGCTTTTCTACATTCTTACATAATGAGACAATCCCCATATTTCTCTAAACTGTTTTACCAATCTGGTGGGTGAGTATGAATATTTTAGTTTTACGGATTACCTTAAATGATTTTAACAAATTTTTAATAGATTTACAAGAGATGGGATAAAACTCCTTTTATCCCGGAAGTAGCACTTTGTATGAGGTGAAAAATGTAGGATATAAGGAGTTGGCTGTAAATTAAAAACAACAAATACTATAAAATGATTATTATGAATACAAAAAAAATGCTTCTTACATTAGTTATTACAATAATGACAATTCAGACTTACTCTCAAAACTCTAATGAATTGAGAATTTATTATGGATTTTCAGATACCGAATTAAAGCGTGATGAACTTTTAGATGGTGCAGGAAGCGCTGACGTTGAAAACTCTAAAGAATTTGGAATAAAATTTTTAAAACAACTCAAAAACAACTTGAGTATTGAATTTGGTGTTAATTTCCTAAAATCTGATTTAACTCTTCACGGAGCACCAATGATTCCTGAAATCCCTACAAGATATGAAAAGCTAGAAATGATTTCAATTCCTATATACGCTAATTATACTTTATGGAAATACCTATTTGTCAATGGCGGACCGATTTTGGATTTTCAAATATCTGAAAATTCAATTGATTCACAATCTGGGATTGGTTACAGCATAGGATTTGGAGGGAAATACAATTTTAATAACTTTTTAATTTATGTTAATCCTAATTACAAAAGACACACAGTTCTTCCATTTGAAAAAGAAAATTATCATCAAAAGCTGACTGAATTTGGAATACAATTCGGATTAGGATATAAATTTTAGGAATAAATCTACAGCCAACAACGCACATAAAAAATTGCTTAATTCAGTAAAATATGACATTTACAATAAATAATATTACTAATTTTAAACATCGGAATATTGCGTTTTAAAACCCGCAACTTTTCATGGTGTGCCAAGAATCAACCACGGCAATAAAATGGTTGAATGCTGTAGATAAGATGATGG
>JBDNHN010000545.1:0-2231 GCA_041688725.1 Gillisia sp. | reverse complement strand
TTTGGGCGAGTTTGTATTTTTCTTATCTGATGTAACATCCTTAAAATTATCCTCCTGTGTGAAAGCTTGCCGTCATGGATGTTTCATTACATAAAGAACAGAAGATTTAATTAAACTAAGACCTCGTTTGAGATGTAAGACCGGCTTAATATTGATAGACTTCGGTATCCGGATGGAAAGCGAACCAGGCAAACCAAAAATTGGTAACCGCAGGGATAGGATTGGCTTCGGTGTCAAAAATTTCTGCACTTTTGGAAGAAGGCTTATATTTAATTATCAGGTCTTTTCCCTGAAAGGAATCTTTCAACTCTTTTCCCTTTAATTTCTCCAACTCAGAAAAGGCATAGGCCTTAAATTTTCCATTTATTTCCAAACCAATTACAGTTTCTTTTGGATGAAACCGTGCGTCCTGATCACTTACAGAAAAATAAAGACCGGGAGATTCTTCATAACCGGGATATGGATTTCGGGAATAATCCCTTTTAAATCCAGTTTCTTCTGAAAGCACCAAAGTATTAGGGTATTTTTCTTTCCAGCTTTTCCAGCTTGTATTGGCAGTATTTAGCATTTTTAGACTTTCCCCTACTAGTGGTCCGGCCACTGCCTGATATTTCAACTGAGACCATAAAGATTCTGTTTCCCTGTCATACAGCAATACATCGCTGTTATATAAAAGTCCGGAAACACCAAAAATTTTAGGCTTGCCCTTTATTAAGGCATCAAAAGCGATCCCGCTGCCACAAAGAGGACAAAACGTGATCACGACCGGCTGCTCTCCAAAATGATCGTTTACAATTTCGTGATAGTTGAGAATATTTATTGGATATGCTTTGGCGATTCCATTTTTAAAGACGCCTAAAACCCGATCATTTGGATCTAAAAGAGTTTCTGAAGCCTTTAAAAATTTTGGGGCATCTATGGAAGGAATTCCGTCTTTAGCGGGGCCTCCATCGTTGATTTCATTTATTGGGATGGAAGTATTAGTTAGGTCAAAACCTTTCTTTTCCTGAGAAAAACAGGATTGCATTACAAATATCGAGACCAATAAAAATACGATTTTTCTCATCATGGTTGAAAATATTTTGTTGAGTAAATTTTTAAAGAACACTAATATTTATACAGATATTTGATTTTAACTAAAAAAACGGGAAGCAATGTTGCTTCCCGTTTTTGATAATTTGATTATTCTTATTCTAAAATTCTGCCGCTGAAAGCTTCATCAATTTCAGTATGAAAAATGTGGTTGGCATAATTGCTTAAGGTCTTCACTGAAAGGGCGAGTATTATGCCTAAAATATTCTTTTCAGAATATCCTGCATCCAAAAATGCTTTTGCTTCTTCTGGGGTTGGATTTCCACGGCTATCAAACATAATCTCAGTAAATTTTGAAAGCGCTTTTAATTTTGCGTCTGGAATTTCTTTTCCTTCTCGAATTGCATTGGTCACTTCAACAGGAGTTTTTGAAACATTATCGGCCAGAAAGCTATGCGCTGCAATACAATACCCGCAACTGTTTGCGATACTAACGGTCACAAAAACCACTTCTTGCTCAGAGGGGGTAAAACCGGCTTCTTTTCTAAAATGGGCGTATCCTGTGTCATAGGTATCTTGTAATCCGGCTAAATTCACCATATTATTATACATGTTTGGAATCATCCCGTTGGCTTTATTTGCTCTCTCAAGAATAGGTTTCTGTTGCTCATCAGCATTTTCCAGAGTTACAGGATCCAAATCAATTTTAAATGTGTTCTTAGACATAAGTTACTTTTTTAATGTTTTACTTTTCTTTGGACGATTAAAAGGGCAGGAGATTACAAGCACAACAAAAGTTTATGAGTTCTTGAATTCCGTCGGAACTGGTTGCATTTAAAATCACTATCGATTTTGTCCATTTGCACACTTTAATTTAGAACAAAGAATATCGGTTAAACGGATCATCTTAGGTTTTGGACAATTTTCAGCTAAACATAAAAAAGTGCTGTTTTAGGTTTAAAACAGCACTTTTAACAAAAGTCAATCTTCCTACTTATTTTATAAAATCCCTGAAAGACCTGTGCAAGGGATTATTCTTTTCTATTGAGTTCCATATTTATTTCTATATCCACGTTGTCTCCAACTACCATTGTAGTTGCCCAATTTCCTGTACCGACTTTATAATCTGTTCTGTCAAGACTGGTTTTGAAGCCAAGACCTAAAATTTTGGTCCCTTTCATCATAGGATGCTCCATTTG
>JBDNHN010000081.1:0-4801 GCA_041688725.1 Gillisia sp. | reverse complement strand
GGAAGTGATCAATTTTTCAATAAGAGACTCGTCCATTCCCGGATGATCCGCCCTGCTATCGACAAAAATAATTTTAGCACCTCTCAGTACAAAAGCATTCGCTGTACTCACAAAGGTATAAGATGGCATGATAACTTCATCCCCAGGTTGGATATCAATCAAAATGGCAGCCATTTCAAGTGCATCTGTGCAGGATGTGGTTAACAAACATTTCCCAAAATCGTATCTGTTTTGAAAAAATTCTTGGCATTTTTTAGTAAAGCTACCTCCGCCGGAGATTTTGCCTTCTTCAATTGCCTGCCTAATATATTTTAGCTCATTACCCGTTAAATAAGGTTTATTAAAGGGTATTTTAGTGTTTTTTTCCAAGAATAAACTATTATATTTAATTGATTAATACTTTTTTGGCACTTTGAAACCATTTATTATAATACTGCCCGCACCAAGAGAATTATTTAACAATATCCCAAACAGGCTTAAAAAACTTACAAGTAACGATATTTCCATAGGCACACCAAATTGATCATAAAATAGAATATACACACCTTCTCTTACACCTAAGCTCCCAAAAGACAGCGGTATAAGAAAAAGGATGAAAAAAACAGGTGCTGCAAATAAATTGATACTAATATCAATGTCATATCCTAAAGCTCTAAACAAAAATTGATTACTTAAAGCAGATATTAGCAATATACCCCAGGAAATAAAAAAAGTTGAGAAGAGTAAAAGCGGGTTTTTAAAAATAGAAAGTAAACTCCTGGAACTTTTGGAATCGGAAGAATTGAGATCTACCAGGTTTTTTACTTTTACCCATTTGGAAAATTTTAAAGTAATTGAACGAATTGAGGAATTTATCCAATCTGAAATATATTTTCCCTTACTTTTTAGAATTAAACCACCAAAAATAATAACTAAAATTAAAATCCCAAAACTGCCAAAATATATTTTATTGTAAAATTTCCCATCCTTCAATATTTGATTTTCTATAATAGGAAAAACTATTAAAATCATTAATGAAACGGATAAAAAGCCAATGATCTTTTCCGAAACTATTGCGATTAGAGGAGATTTATAATTCTTTATTCTTTTGCCAACAGTGATTATCCTATAGGCATCCCATCCTATATTTCCTGGTGTAAAATAGCCAATTGCCAGTCCCGCCCAATAGTGAAAAGAAATATACCTAAAAGACAAAGATCTGTTATTGTAAAAATTATTCAACAAATACCAACGCCTGGAACCCAAAACAATGGAAAAAGGCATTATGGCTAATGCAAGAATAATATAGACCAGATTTACGTCTTCTAAAAGGGAATATAAACGTGAAATATCCACTTTTTTAAAGATAATGATGAGTAAAATTACAGGCAATAAAAAATATAAAAATCTTTTAAGCAAAACAAACTTACTTTTCAGCATTTTTTAATTTTTCGAGTAGTTTCCAGAAAGAAACGATTCTATGAACGTGATTTTAAAAAAATCATATGACTAAAATTTTGATCTTTGGATAAACTACGGTCTTAGAAAATCAATTTTGGATGAAGATTATTTCACCAAATCTTCTAATTTCGGTTTTTGTTGTTCCCTGATTATTCTAATAAGGTATTCTCCTATGATCCCAAAGGCAAATAAATTCAATCCTCCAAAGAAGCTTATTAGAGAAACCGTTGAAGCATAGCCTGGGAAATCTATATCTATAAATAATTTTCTGATCACAATTGAAAATATAAACAACATAGAACCCAAAAATCCAATAATACCTATAATCCCAAGAATTCTCAATGGTAAGGATGAGTAATAAAGGATTCCGTTTATAGCGAGGGTCATCAGTTTTGGAAATGTGTAATTAGTTTTCCCAAATTCCCGACTATTATGTTCTACTTTAATATTTTTAAGATTATTGGAACAATTAAGCATCAGACTGGAAACGGCTGGCATTGCGTTATAACTATTAACAGTGGCATTAGCGAGGTCCTTTGTCATAATCCTGAAGGATGAAAGGACCAATCCCTTTGGTTTCTCTAAAAAAATTAAATCAATTTTTTTAAAAATATAACTACCTGCACTTCTCCATAATGAATGCTTTCGTTCCCTATAATTAGGAACCGCAAAAATACCTTCAGTGAGAGAATTGGAATGAATGGCTCTAATAAGTTTCGGGATTTCACGAACTGGATGTTGCAAATCATCATCCATAGTGATGATATAATCGCCTGAAGCCTGACTTAATCCAACCAAGGTTGCAATATGTTGTCCCTGGTTCTTTCGTAAAGTAAGCACCTTAATAGTATTATATTTCTTTTTTAAACGTTTGAGAAAAACTCCTGTGTCTATAAAAAACGGGCTGTCATTGACAAAAATTATTTCAAAATGAAATCCTTTTTCAGTTTGAACATCCATTAACTCTGAAACGATCAATTCAAGGCTTTTGGTACTTTTAAATACAGGGATTACAATGGAATAAAGTGCCATTTGGGGGTAGGTTATTAATTAAATATTCAAAAAAAACTTCCTTATAAGGTTAATCTAAATAAGCGTCTCCAATGTTAAGCATTTAACTTAAATTTTCCACTCTGTATTTTCGCGGATAACTCTACAAGGATTCCCATAGGCGATTACCCCTGCAGGAATATCCTTAGTTACCACACTTCCTGCTCCAATTAATGAATTTTCGCCAACAACAACTCCATCAACCAAAATAGCACCTGAACCAATTACAGTACCTCTGCCAATTGACACTTTACCTGAGATTACAACCCCAGGATTAATATCAACAAAATCGCCAATAGTGCAATGATGACCAATCAAAGCTCCTCTTTTAATCGTAACTCCGAAACCTAATGTAGTCTGACTGCTTATAACAACCTTTTGTTCTATGAAACCACCCATTGCGATAGAAGAAGAGTTAGCAACATAAGCAGAATTATCAATGATATTTTTGAAATGACATGGTTGAATTCCGTGCTTTTCTGAAAAATATTTGAAAATAGGATATTTATTTTTAGGTCCCGAAGCACCAAAAACAACCGGAATATCTAAGCTTGGAGTAACACCCTTTTCATAAACCGAATAAGGAAATTCCATAACCGGAGTTTTTGGTCTTGAGATAATGTCAATATTTAAAAAGATATCTAAATGATCAGAAAGATTGTTATCCTTTAAAATATCATAGATAACACAGGTTAAATATTCTGAAATCCCCAAAACCTGAATTTTCTTAATCATTCCGCTTTCGGTTATAGAAACCTAATTCCCCAAATTCTTTGGGATTAAAAAATGTCTTTTGATTAATTTCAATCAGTTCATGACTTCTTTTAATCAACTCTATGTTGGAAACTGGTCTGCTTCTCTTTTCATCCCACCAAATATTATCTTCAATCCCTATTCGGACACCATAGCCCATAGAAATTGCGGTGGAATTTACGGGTAGTTGATTTGACCCCAATCCTGCTAAAGATATAAAATGATCTTTGGGAATTTCATTTAAGGCTATCCCAATTTGATTAAAGGATGCCTGAAAACCCGCAATATTGCCAAATATTAAATTCCAATAAAAGGGACCCTCAATATATTTCTTATCAATTAAATAATTTCCATAATTAATCATTCCTAAATCAAAGCATTCCAATTCAGGAACTACTCCATATTCCGTCATTTTCTGTACTAATTTTATAATCATTTGAGGATCATTAACCGAAGCCTGACGGATAAAGTTCAGGGAAGAAAGCGTTAATGAACACATATCGGGCCTTAACTCAATCACTGCCGAACGTTTTTCAAACTCTGGAAAATTTCTTCCGGATGTGCTTCCACAAATGACTAAATCAGGACAATGTTTTCTAACTCCCTCAAAAATATCTTTATAAACTTCAGGTTTCCAGGTTGGAATCCCATCCTTCTCTCTTGCATGAAGATGAGCGATGGTGATTCCTACTTCATAGGCCTCATGAGTTTGTTCAATTATTTCACTCGGAGAAATTGGGACATGAGGTGTCATTTCTTTTGTGGGAACCATTCCGGTGGGGACAAAATTAATTACAATTTTATTTTTATGCACGATTGAGATTTTTTAAATAGATAAGAAACACGAAAATATTTTAATTCTTCTCATCCAAAAGTTACAATCAGATTCTTGCATTCATTTCGAAATGTTCGATAGAATACACTCGACTAAATTGTACAAGAACAATAGATTCTGTGAATTAAAGTAAAGCCTAAATTTTAATCTTCGCAGCTTTTACGAAGTAAGGCAAATTAAACTGATCTTATTCTATACTCAAATTTAATGTTTAATTGTTGCATAGACAAACTTCTGCTTCGCTATGAAAATCCCAATTTTTTTATATAATTTCAATACTTAAAAAAAGCATCTTAAGTGAATCTATATCAGGGGTTAACATCCTTGATATAGATAATTTGCATAAATTTCTTATAAAAATATTCCTGGAAAAATTGTAAGCATACATTACTTTCTTGGAAGATTGGATATGAGTGAATAATGTCCAGTTTTAATCTAAAAATTAATAAACTGAAGATTTAATTTTGTTTGAACTAATAATTTTGTGATTAGCGAATTTTCTTTGGACTCAATTAACTATCATATTTCATAATGAATAAGTCAAATCATTTGTTGATTGCTCAGAATTTTCACATTCAATCTACAATATATATATTTTTAACTCCCAATCACAAAAACCTCAAACCCAACTTTTTCCAAATCAGCTTTATTCAACAACCTTCTCCCATCAAATAAAAATGCGGGTTTCAGCATATCATCGTAAACTGCTTGCCAGTCAAGGTC
>JBDNHN010000008.1:0-9136 GCA_041688725.1 Gillisia sp. | reverse complement strand
CTGAACTATAATTGGGAACTTTCGGATGTTTTGTATGTTGAGGCTCAGGTTTCCGTAATCGGAAAAAGCCCTGGTTTTTAGATTGGCCTTGATGGTATCGTTTGTAGAATCGAAAAAATCGGTCAATGCACCTGGCAAAACCGTAATTCGATAGGTTTCATTTTCATTTTGATCAAACTTCAGATGAACTGAATTTTCATAAGGGATCAATTCCGAAGAAAAATTTACGGAGAGCGAATCCTTGTTCAAAATATGAATCAGGGAATCATTCGCCTCTAATAAAGGAATTGTGGATTTTAAAAATACTTTTTTGCCAAAATCCAGATTTCTGGAAGGTTCAAAGCTAATTCTCAGGGAATCTTTCGGCTTCTCCGATATTCGTGTTATCAAAGTATCTATGAGGTTTGGCGCAGATACTTGCATCCAAAGGCTATCAGTTTGCAATTGTGGTTTTAACCACAAATAAAGGCTGTCTTTGTCGGTTACTTTAGAAATTCTGTAATCAAAATCTGCTTCCGGCCTATTTAGGGGTTTAAATTTTAAACTGTCCAGATTTACTTTCCCCCGGTAACCTATCAAAATTTTCTGCAGACCTTCCTGTTTTGGTCGTTCTACCTTAAAGGCCAACTCCTCCTTAAACATTACCAGGTTATACGTAGTATCTGAAGGAATATTTATATGTTGATCTATAAAGGCAATTTTTTCCTTCCCCGGATTGTATTTGTAATTGCTGTTTAAGTCCTGTACCGCAACTAATTGATAGGTCCCTTCCTTTAAATTGGAGAGTTCAAAAGTTTTAAGGCTGTCCAGCGTATTTGTAATATATCTGGGAGGGTCTTTATAAACTAAGGAATCTGAAAAATCTTCATTTACTTCATATAACATCACCGAAATGAACGGATTGGCTTCCTTTAAAAGCGCATCTGAAACCGTTCCGGAAATACTCAGGGAATCTATATAACTGCCAGTAGAAAATACGTATTTAAAATAGGGCAGGGGGTTGCCCTCATTGTTGTCCACCACGCTATTTCCAAAGTTAAAAGCATAGGTGGTATTTTCCTGCAGGGTGTCATTAATCCGGATCCTGACATATTTTTGTGCCGAACCCAGTGGGGTTATATCCGGTTTTGGGGCCATTGGAGGGGAAATGATAATTTGTTGCTGGGGTTTTTCCAGTTTGATATATTCATCAAAATATATTCGAATTTCCTCTTTATTAAAATTCACCGAATAATTTTCCGGTGCCGCGCGCAAAAATGCCGGCGGAATGGAATCCAGTATCCCACCCGTGGGAGTTCCTCTTTTTGCACATTGCACAAGAAGCAATGAGATAAGCAGAATTAATAATCCGGAAATATGCTTTTTCATGAACACCAGAATTTTAAGCAAAGAAACAATTATTTTTTCTTTCTTTCAGCCTGCAACTGCCATGGTTGCAATGCTTATTTTCACACCTCCTGCTTGTTTAAGTGTGTTGGCGCAGGCTTCAAGAGTGGCTCCGGTGGTAATAAGATCGTCTACCAATAAAACGTGTTTATTTTTAATGTCCTGAGGCCTTGCAAGAATAAAAGTTTCTTCAATATTTCCCCATCGTGCCAATCGCTCCTTTATAGTTTGTGTGGTTGTAAAAGATTTTTTTAGAAGAATCTGGTCTAAATATGGAATTTTTAAGGCGTCGGCAATTTCCTTTCCAAAACCCTCCACCTGGTTGAAACCCCTTGAGCGTAATTTCAATTTATGCAAGGGTACAGGAATAACCACATCTATTTCCCGGAAGGCTGGAATTTTTTCCAATTCTGCGCCTAGCCAGATCCCCAGAAAAGGGCCAATTTCCTGCTGACCTTTATATTTTAACTGATGAATTAACTTTTGAACGCTTCCTTTCTTTTTAAAAATCATCAGGGATGTTGCATTTTCAACTGGAACCCTACCATAAAATACTTTTTTGACAGGGTTTTCGTTATACAGATGATAATTGGTAACAGGAAGTTCATGTAAGCACTGCAAACAAACAATTCGCTCATTTTTGAGCAAAATCTCATCACAGATCTGACAGATTTTTGGATAAAATAAATTGAATAATTCGTGAAACATTTGTTAATGAATTGTAAATTGCATTTTTTAACTCCTAAATTTACAAACTAAATTACATATTATGATGACTGAAAAGAAAAGTAATAATGCACTTAAGATTTTAACCGGGGTTTTGGCTGTTGCCTTGATAGCTCTTGGGATCTATACTATTAAATTTTACAACGAAGAAAAAGAGAATAAGGCGATCCTTCAAAAAGAAAAAACTGTTATTGAAGATGAGCTTAACGATTTAATTATTAAATATGATGAGGCCATCGCCACCAATGATGTGATGGATCAAAACCTGGTTGATGCCCGTGAGCGCATTTCAATTCTTTTGGATTCTGTAAAGGATAGTGAAGCCAATCTGGTGCTTATTTCCAGGTACCGCAGGGAAATAGGATCTTTAAAAAACGAGAAAGATCGCTTGTTCAGGGTGGTAGATAGCCTGAGCAATCAAAACATGATGCTATCAACTACTATAGACAGTACAAATACAGTATTGGCTCAAAGAGTTCGCATATCCGATTCCTTGCAGGTAACCAATCAAAATTTATCCACCAAAGTTGACAGGGCAGCCCAGTTAAAGATTACCTCATTAAAGGGGATGGGAGTAATTGTTCGTAACAGCGGTAAATTGGTTGAAAATGACAGAACAGGAAGAATTGACCAAATAAAGACGTGTTTTACCATAACCGAGAACGCTTTGGCAGCGCCAGGTGAAAGGGATATTTATGTTCAGGTATACAATCCTAAAAATGAACTTGTGGGCGACCAAATTGTCGTGCAACACGAGGGTGGACCTATGGTTTACAGCGCACAATCCAAGGTGTTCTACGAAAATGAAGAACTGGATGTGTGTATCCTGTCAAATACCATAGAGGAAAAATTGTTGGAAGGGACGTATAACGTCTACATTTATGCGGGACCACAATTAATTGGTACTTCATCCTTTAACTTGAGATAATAATAATTAAAAAAATCAGGAACCGCCTTGAACTTTATCAAGGCGGTTTTTTTATTTTTGCATTATGGCAAAACAAGAAGACTTATTTAAAAATGTGATTTCCCATGCAAAAGAGTATGGATATATTTTCGCATCCAGTGAGATTTACGATGGTTTAAGTGCGGTTTATGACTATGGTCAAAACGGGGCAGAATTAAAAAAGAACCTCAGGGAATATTGGTGGAAAAGCATGGTGCAAATGCATCAAAACATTGTTGGGTTAGACGCATCTATCCTGATGCACCCAAAAACTTGGGTTGCTTCAGGGCATGTCGATGCTTTTAACGATCCGCTAATTGACAATAAAGATTCAAAAAAACGCTATCGAGCGGATGTTTTGGTGGAAGATTATGCCGAAAAATTGAATATTAAAGCCCTGAAAGAAATAAACAAAGCAAAAAAACGCTTTGGAGATGCTTTTGATGAACAGGAGTTTGTCACTACAAATGAAAGGGTAAAAGGATATCTCACCCAGCGAAAAGTGATTCTTAAACGTCTGGGGGATTCCCTGACCCGGGAGGATCTAAAAGATGTAAAAGCTTTAATTGAAGAATTGGAAATTGCCGATCCTGAAACAGGGTCAAAAAACTGGACCGAAGTGCGGCAGTTCAATTTGATGTTTGGCACCAAAATGGGCGCATCTGCCGATTCTTCTACCGATTTGTATTTGCGACCTGAAACGGCTCAAGGGATATTCGTAAATTTTGCAAATGTCCAGAAAACAGGAAGAATGAAAATTCCTTTCGGAATAGCTCAAACAGGAAAAGCCTTTAGAAATGAAATTGTTGCCAGGCAATTTATTTTCAGGATGCGGGAGTTTGAGCAGATGGAGATGCAATTTTTTGTGCGTCCCGGAGAAGAAATGAAATGGTATGAGCATTGGAAGGAAGCCCGTATCAAATGGCATTATTCCCTGAAACTGGGAGAAGAAAATTACCGTTTTCACGATCACGATAAGTTGGCGCATTATGCCAATGCCGCAACCGATATTGAATTTGATTTTCCCTTCGGATTTAAAGAATTGGAAGGTGTACATTCCCGCACTGATTTCGATTTAAAAGCACACGAAGAACATTCCGGGAAGAAATTGCGCTTTTTTGATCCTGAACTCAATGAGAATTACGTCCCTTATGTGATAGAAACTTCCATAGGTCTGGACAGGATGTTCCTGGCCGTTTTATCAGCATCGTTAAAAGAAGAAACCCTGAAAGATGGTTCTTCCAGGACGGTTTTAAAATTACCGGCAATCCTGGCACCTACCAAAGCAGCCATACTTCCCCTAGTAAAAAAGGACGGTCTGCCTGAACTTGCCCAGGAAATCGTAGATGAATTAAAATGGGATTTTATGGTTCAGTACGATGAAAAAGATGCTATTGGCAGAAGATATCGTCGCCAGGATGCCGCAGGAACTCCCTTGTGTATCACCGTAGATCACGATTCTTTGGAAGATAGATCAGTTACTGTTCGATACAGGGATTCCATGGAACAAAAAAGAGTGCCAATATCAGAATTGGCAAATATCATTAGAGAGGAAGTCGATTTTAAGAATTGGATGAAAGGGTAAACCCAAACTCACATAATAAATGAAAGAGGCAATTAAATATTTAATTGCCTCTTTCATTTATTATATTCTATAATTGACTATTTTTAAGGTCTTAATGGCAAATTGCTACTTTTCAGAATAATATGTTCAAAATTTTACAATATTTAAGCTTTTTTTTATTCCTTTTTTCGCTGCAGGTTACAGCGCAGAAAAGGGAAATTTCGGGCCCGGTATATATAGATTCCGCCAGGGCGGTTTCGGTTTCGGCTATTTCCAAAAGAAAGTTGAAAGCACCTTCAGTTGAGTATAAAGTTGTTAATCCTAGGGACAGGGGAATTAACAAAGTGGTTCCGGGAAAAGGATTGCCAAAAGCAATGGATAAAACCCGTCAAGACAAATTGGGGGAATTGCCTTCAAAATCACCATTAATAAGTTTTGATGCGGTGGTTACACGTACGACTCCCACAGATCCAACAGGAGCCGTGGGGCCAAATCATTACGTAAACGGCTGGAATTCTGCTTTTTCTATTTTTGATAAAAACGGAAATCAGGTTTCTCCCCCGGCTTCCCTGGCAAGTATTGGAGGGGAATTTACAAATGAAACCCTTGGAGATCCTATTATTTTATATGATGAATTTGCCGACAGATTCCTGATCACCCAATTTAGCGATACTCCGGAAAGTTTTCTGGTGGCTGTTTCTCAAGGCCCGAATCCTGTTAACGATGGTTGGTTTACCTATAGATTTTCTACCAACGAGGCCATTCCTGATTATCCAAAAATTTCAGTTTGGAGTGATGGGTATTATGTGACTACCAATAAAAATGCCAATTCAGCCAGTACCAGTCAGGTAGTTTATGTATTTGAACGGGATAAAATGCTTGTGGGGCAAACAGCAAAATTGCTTTCTTTTCCCTTGCCGGGAGTTAAAACCAATGGTTTTTATAGCCCTGCGGGTTTTCACGCAATGGGAGGTGAATTGCCTCCAATAGGAAATTCCCCAATTGTATATTTACAGGACGATGCCTGGGCCGGGATTTCAGAAGATCATTTGAAACTCTGGAATATTAATGTCAACTGGAGTTCGCCCGAGAGTTCCACGATCCAGGAATCCCAGGAATTGGGAGCTGCAAGTGGGGTAAGTCCGTTTATCGCAACTTTTGATGGAGGCGCTTTTTCCAATTTAAATCAACCCAATGATGGCCCGGATGTAGATGTTTTACAGGCTACCATGATGTATATGACTTCATATCGAAGATTTCCAAACTATAATGCGGCCGTGATGAATTTTGTGGTAGATATTGATCCTACCCCTGCCGAACATGCGGGGATTAGATGGTATGAATTGCGGCAAGATCGGAATGGCGGTCCCTGGAGGGTTCATCAGGAAGGCACTTATGCCCCTGATAAAAGCGACCGATTTAGCGGTAGTATAGGAATGGACAAGGAAGGAAATATTGGTCTTGGATTTACCGTTTTGGACGACAGTCCCCAAAGTCCTGTTTTTCCATCAATTCGTTATACCGGAAGATATGCAACTGATCCTTTAGGCTTAATGACAATTCTGGAAACATCTATTGTGGAAGGAAGAAGTATTGATCCATCAAACAGGTACGGAGATTATGCACATTTAACCATAGATCCGGCAGATGGTCTTAGCTTTTGGCACAATGGCGAATATTTTGATGGCCTGGACCGAAAAAACCGGGTTGGGGTGTTCAAACTCGCGCCAGACTTTAATAACGATGTGGGGATTATCGCGGTAGTTAATCCAAAAAACGCAACGCTTTCCAATGCCGAAGTAATTACCGTGAGCATTAGAAATTTCGGGGTGAATGCGCAATCAAATATTCCAGTAAGCTATTCAGTTGACGGAGGGCAAACCCTAACCGAGGTATTTACGGGAAGTGTTGCCGGAACAAGCTCTGTAAATTATACTTTCTCGACAACTGCTAATCTGGGTGTTATAGGTCAGACTTATGAGATTATTGCTTCGACAAATCTAGGGAATGACGAACAGGTTGGGAATGACTCATTTACTGAAAATATCACCAATCTTTTTCCTACAGATGTTGGGGTAACTTCAATAGATGCTCCATCAACAGGTTTGTCGTTAACTTCTTCAGAAGAGATAACTGTTACAATCGAGAATTTTGGGGGCGAGCCTCAGTCAAATATTCCGGTATCTTATCAACTTGGAAATAATGTGAGTATTGATGAAATTTTTGCAGGCACCATTCCAGTAGGTGAAAACGCCGTGTATTCCTTTACCAAAACAGCCAATCTTTCAAGATTTGGGAGATTTTTAATATCTGCCAAATCTAATTTAGAAGGGGATGGAAATACAGCCAACGATGGTACCAGCAAATCTGTGGCGAATTTAAATTGCATCCCCGACGGTTCTGATTGTGGTAGTTTTGGCGATGGGATTTTCTCTTTTGAATTGGGAAGTATTTTAAATGAAAGGATTCCCTGTACCACCGGGTATGAAGATTTTATTGGTTTCTCCACAGATTTAGACCGTTCTAAAGGAACGTTTACTGTAACAGTAAAAACCTTGTTTGATAATCCTGATAATGAACAATTTTCCCTGTGGATTGACCTCAATGACAACGGGGTTTTTGACGAGATAGAAAGATTGATCTCCAATAAAACTATTTCTACACCCAATACGGCCTATTCCTTTGAGTTTACACTTCCTGCAAATGCTCCTTTGGGTCAACATTTACTAAGGGTAAGAGCCGGGGATGTTTCTTTTGGAGGCGAATTGAACGATCCATGTAGTGTGATGGATTTCGGTACTACACATGATTATTCGGTAAAAATTATTGATAGTACTCTAGATCTGGACGATTTTCTTTTGAACGAAGCAATTCTGACAATTGTCGATCAGGATAACGGAATTTACAGGGCTTTCCTGGAAACCGAATTTAACCAATCCTTGCGGATAACCGTACACAATGTTTTAGGTCAGAAAATGATAGAAAATAAGGTGGATAGCAATGGCGAGGGTTATTTATACGAATTTGATATGTCCTATGCCGCAACCGGAGTTTATTTATTGCGAGTTGGAACTAGGCAAGTTGGCATAGTTAAACGCTTCATTGTAAAATAATCCGAAAGATCTTGGTTGCACTGAATTTCATTTTTAAAATTCGGCCGGAATAACCTAAAAAGCATTCAGTATTTCCTATTTTTGGAAAAATAAAATTCCGAATGAAAATTATCTCTTACAATGTAAATGGAATAAGGGCAGCACTACGAAAAGGATTCCTGGACTGGTTAATCCAGGCCGATCCCGATATAATTTGTTTACAGGAAATAAAAGCATCTCCGGAACAATTTGATTTAAAACCCTTCGAAGAAGCGGGCTATAATTATCATTATTGGTATCCTGCTCAAAAAAAGGGATATAGTGGGGTCGCTATTTTAAGCAAACATAAGCCCCTAAATATTGAGTACGGCGTCGGAATAGAATATATGGATTTTGAAGGCCGCAATTTGCGGATGGATTTTGAAGGATTCTCAGTGATGAGTCTTTATTTGCCATCAGGAACCAACATTAAACGCCTGGATCTTAAATTACAGTATATGGCCGATTTCCAGCGCTATATCGATCAGTTAAAAAATGAAATTCCAAATTTGATCATCTGTGGCGATTATAACATTTGTCATGAGGCAATTGATATTCACGATCCTGTAAGGCTTAAAAACACTTCTGGCTTTTTGCCTGTTGAGCGGGAATGGATAAACGGTTTTATGGAAAGCGGATTCATAGATTCTTTCAGATATTTCAATAAAGAATCCGATAATTATTCCTGGTGGAGTTACCGTGCCAATTCAAGAGAAAACAACAAAGGCTGGCGTATAGATTACAACCTGGTGTCCTCGCCAATGGAAAATAAATTAAAACGGGCAGTTATCTTGCCGGAAGCGAGACACAGTGATCATTGTCCTGTTTTAGTAGAATTTGAAAAATATTTTTAAAATCAGCATCCATGTCAAACAAAGTATTTCTGGTTACAATTTTCTTGGGATTGGTATTTTCCTCCTGTGTATCATCAAAGGTTCACAAAGATTTGCAGGGTCAATATGACAATCTGCAAGCTAAAAATCAAAAACTGTCCAACGATCTTAAAGAAACCCGTTCTAAAGGTGAAATGGAGCTGGCCGCTCTTCAGGGAGAATATAATAATTTGAAAGCAGAGCGTGATCAACTTCAATCGGATCTTAAGAATACCGAAGCCAGGTTTGAAAGTTTGAAAAACTCCTATGATGCTCTCGAAGCAAACAGTTCTACAGAAATAGCCGAAAACTCCAAACGCAACAGGGAACTTTTGGCTCAACTGGAGGAAAAAGAAAACAAACTTAGCGCTGAACAGGCCAGATTGGAGAAATTACAGAAAGACCTGGCTTCACGTTCAAAAAGGATAGATGAGCTTGAAGGGCTTATTGCGGCCAAAGATGCCAAGATGAACGCGTTAAAAACAGCAGTTTCCAACGCATTGACCAATTT